>NZ_JANFQI010000006.1:0-136866 GCF_024436335.1 Ligilactobacillus sp. MP3 | reverse complement strand
TATATAAAGGGGGAGGGCTGTTTACAATGAAAAAATACATAGAAAATAAATTATATGCTCATAGAGTAAGGGTTAAAAAATTATGGGCAGTTTGTTTAATTTTAATAGGAATTAATAATGTTATAGTTGGTATAAGCAAATATTTTAAAGCTGATTCTGATAGAAAATAAAATATTTTGTAGATCATTAATTGAATTATACATACATATAAAAATGACAAGATTTAATTTGAAAAATCTTGTCATTTTTAGTTATTCGGTTGTACTATAAGATTTTTGGCGATAATAATTTAATGATGTAAGATCTTCTAATCTTAATCGCTGAATAAGTTGTGTATCGCTTAAATTTTGATTATTTAGAATAAAATAACATACGGCATTTTGATATAGTTCACGAGGAGATAACTTGATATCGATACTCTTTTGGTCCTTCTTTAAATATTTGTGTAATCCAGGTAAAGTTAATTGGGGTGAAACAATATCCAATCTCTTTTTCAAAAAGATATCGTGAGTATGTTGTCGTTGCTGAAGGTTTATAATCTCTTCATTAAATAAATTGATAAATTCATACTCAAAATCTGCAAATTCTATCTGATTTAGTTCCTGATAAAAGTCTTTTTGTAAAATCTCTTTTATTGTATAAAAGTGTGATATCAATAAGAGAGTCATACGAGTATAAAGGCTCAGATTATCATCAACTAAATATTCAGCTAACTTTTCAGTCCAAGCTAAATCAGTAGCTTTATTTACAGTACGTTTTCTTCCTTTAATAGATAGAGTAGGCAAAACAGGTGATAAATTATTAATAAATAAAAATTTAAAGTAAGTGTTAATATGGGTAAGCATCTTATTATAAGTAGTATTTTTAATATTATTAGTTATTGATAAGGTGTTTAAATACTCTTTAATATCATTGCTAGAAATTGATGAAACTTTTAGTGAATCACGGTAATTTGGATTATTTTGTCTAAGATAATTAAAGAAACGTGTGATATCACGAGTTAAATCAGCAATGGTATTTTCTTCTAGAAAACGCTCATTACGCAAATACAAGATAAATCTCTTTTCATAAGGAAAACTCAAAAATTTATCCTCCCTTTTTAATGTACTTCAATAGTGAACGACTTGGGGTATTAAAACTAAATCCGTCGCCCATTGCCTCAGAAACTTCAAAAATAGAGACAAATGCCTCACTATCATGATGATTGATGTATCCTTTTAATGTATTTAGTTCATTAGGACTAACGACACAGTATAATGCTTTTCGTTCTTGTCCAGAAAAAGCACCTTCAATTTTAAGATAGCTGACACCACGTTCCATTTTCTGAATTATATCATTAGCAATCTCTGTTGGATGATTAGTTATAATAATAACCCCTCGTGCAGCATAGGCACCTTCTTGAATGAAGTTAACAACTTGGGCAAAAACATATGAACCAAGTAAAGTGTACATCATTTGGCGTAAGTCTAGATAACTTAAAGAACAAGTTAAAACGATAACATCTAAGGCAAGTAATGTTTTTCCCATAACAATGCCACGTTTCTTTTCAAAAATACGTGCAACTATATCGGTACCACCAGTAGTTCCTCCAAAACGATAAACCAATCCAGAACCAGTACCACCAATTAAACCAGCTAAAACACCAGCAAGGAACAAGTCGTGATGAATATTGATATTAATAGGAATCCTTTGCCAAAGCCAAGTCCAAATTGATAACATGGTAGTTCCGTAGATAGTATATATTAAAGCTTTCTTTCCTAGATAACGATAACCAATCCAAATTAAAGGAATGTTAAGTAAAATAATTGAATATGCAGGATCGATATGTAGCCAATATCTAATAATTAAGGTAATACCTGTTGCTCCACCTTCAGCAAGGTTATTGGCAATATTTACAGTAACTAAGCCAAAAGCGTATAAAGAACAACCGATAGTAATAAAAATTAAATCTTTAATACTAATTTTTTCATTTTGATAAGTCATTAATTATTCACCCCTTATATAAGTTCACTTTTTTATAGATAGTATTTATAGTTCTATACTATCATGAATTTCAAAGATATAATATTATTTATAACTATTAGATAGTCGGTATTTTAATAAATACGATGAGTATTGTATAATTGATATTAATATAATGCATGGGAGGACTTTTTTATGATAAATGTTTTAGTTGCTGGATTCAAAGGAAGTATGGGAAATAAAACAATCCATATGGTAGCAAACAATGATAAATTTAAGCTTGCAGGTGTTTATAATCCCGTAGTTACTGAAAAGAATGTTAATGAAGTTGCTGAATTTGCAGACTTGGATGTGCCTGTATATACAGATTATGAACAAATCCCAGTTAATGATATTGATGTATGGATAGATTTTACAATTCCAAGTGCTGTTTATCAAAATGTTAAGTTCGCACTAGAAAATAAAATTTCAGTTGTTGTGGGTACAACTGGACTTAAGGATGAACAAATTGTTGAATTAAAAGAAATTGCTGCAAAGAACGGTATTGGTGGATTGATTGCACCTAACTTTGGTATTTCAGCGGTTTTATTAATGCAATTTGCAAAACAAGCTGCAAAATATATGCCTGATGTAGAAATTATTGAAATGCACCATGATAATAAGTTGGATGCACCAAGTGGTACTGCTATTAATACTGCAAAATTAATTGCTGAAGTTCGTGAAGAACATCAACAAGGTAATCCAGAAGAAACTGAAAGTTTAGATGGTGCTAGAGGTGCTAATTATGAAGGAATGCATATTCATTCTGTTAGATTACCTGGATATGTAGCTCATGAACAAGTTCTCTTTGGTAGCAAGGGAGAAGCTTTAACAATTAGACAAGATTCATTTGATAGAGAATCATTTATGACAGGTGTAGCTTTAGCTGTAGAAAAAATTGGTGATTATAATGAATTAATGGTAGGTTTGGAGAACTTATTATGATTGTAGAAAATATACCAGATGAGTTTAAAAAAGCATTACCTATTTTAGAGAAAATTAGAGAAGCTGGATTTGAAGCATACTTTGTTGGTGGTAGTGTTCGTGATACTTTACTTGGTCTACCAATTCATGATGTTGATATTGCTTCAAGTGCCTATCCTGAGGAGATTAAACAAATATTTAGTAAGACTGTTGATACAGGTGTAGAACATGGTACGGTGATGGTTTTAGACCACGGTACTGGATATGAAATTACTACTTTTCGAACAGAATCAACTTATCAAGACTATCGAAGACCTGATAAGGTTGAGTTTGTGCGCTCTTTAGAAGAAGATTTAAAACGAAGAGATTTAACAATCAATGCTCTTGCGATGGATGATAAGGGTAAAATTATAGACTTATTCGATGGATTGAAAGATTTGAAAAATGGCATTATAAGAGCCGTTGGAAATCCTGAAGAACGATTCCATGAAGATGCATTACGTATGATGCGTGCCGTCAGATTTGGTAGTCAATTAGATTTTAAAGTAGAACTAGATACCTTCAATGCTATTAAGAAAAATTCCCATTTACTTGAAAAAATTGCAATTGAAAGAATTCATGTAGAATGGGTTAAACTTCTCTTGGGTAAAAACCCTAAACAAGGATTACAAGAATTTTTAGATACAGAATTATATAAATATTGTCCATTATTTGCAGATAAATATGCTGAATTAAAGTCTATATTAGAATTTTCAGACTTTAAATTAAATACAGAGGAAGAATGTTGGACATTATTATCTGATGCTTTTAAGTTAAAAGATACTGATATAAGCAACTTATTACGTTCTTGGAAGAGTTCCAATAACATTATTAAATATGTTATTGCGGCTAGTTTATGTGTCCAAAAAATAAGAGATAATAAGTTAGATATTGAGACATATTATCAAAATGGATTAGAAATCCTTTTAACAGCTAACCAAATTGCAAAGATACGAGGATTCGGCATGGATGATAGTGAGCTCAAAATTAATTATGACAAATTACCGATTAAATCTAGAAAAGAAATGAAAATTAATGGTAAGGATCTTGTGCAAGAGGCAGGGATCAAACCTGGAAAAATAATGGGTGAAATTTTAAATAAACTTGAAAAAGAAATAGTTTTTGGAAATATTATTAATGACAAAGAGATATTAATAGAAAATTCAAAGAAACTATTAGAAGAGAAAGTGTGAGTAGTTTGCAAACTTTACGTGTAGAAAGTTTAACCAAGACATATGGCGAAAAAACGTTATTCAAGGATTTAAACTTTTTAATAAATGAACATGATAGAATTGGTTTAATTGGAACAAATGGTTCTGGAAAAACAACACTATTGAATGTCCTAACTGGAATTGATTCAGCAGATTCTGGAAATTTAATAAAACCAAATGATTATCGTATAAGTTACTTAAAACAAGCACCTGAATTTCCACAAAACAGTACAATTATGGAAGCTATTTTTACTGGAGCAGCTCCTGTATTTCAAACAATTAGAGATTATGAAGAAGCTCTAACTGAATATGGAGCACATCCAGATGATAAAAAAGCTGAACAACGTTACATTAAAGCTGAAGAAAAAATGAATCAAGAAGATGCATGGACAGCCGATAGTGATGTTAAGACAATTCTAACTCAATTACACATAGAGGATTTAACGCAAAAAATAGAAGAGTTATCTGGTGGACAAAGGAAGCGTGTAGGATTAGCTCAAGTATTGATTCAAGCGCCTGATTTGTTGATACTAGACGAACCAACTAATCATTTGGATTTTGATTCTATTGAATGGTTAGAACAATATCTTGCTAATTATAAAGGAGCATTATTAGTAGTTACACATGATAGATATTTCTTAGATCAGATAGCTACTGAAATAATGGAATTGTCATTTGGTAGTTTATATTCATATACTGGAAACTATCAAGATTTTGTTAGACAAAAAGCTGAACGAGTTGAAAGAGAACTTGTTCAAGAACATAAACAACAACAATTATATAAAAAAGAATTAGCTTGGATGAGAACAGGTGCTAAAGCACGTACTACTAAGCAACAAGCTAGAATTAATAAATTTAATGAATTAAAAAGCAATTTAAATAAAGTCCAAGTTGACGAAAATGTTGATATTAATTTAGGACAACAAAGACTGGGAAAGAAAGTATTAGAATTAAAAGATGCAAGTTTAACAATTGGAAATCATAAAATAATTGAAGATTTCAATTTGTTAATCCAAGCTGGAGACAGAATCGGTATTACAGGCGTTAATGGTGCCGGGAAATCTAGTTTTTTAAATGCTTTATCAGGTGAATTGCCATTAGATTCAGGTATTTTGACAATCGGTGAAACTGTAAAGATGGCTTATTATCGACAACAGACAGAAGAGATCCCTGAAGATAAAAGAATTATTAGTTATTTAAACGAAGTTGGTCAAAATATTGTAAATAAAGATGGTGAGCGAATTAGCACAACTCAATTATTGGAACAATTTCTATTTCCAAGATTTATGCATGGAACGTTGATTCGAAAACTTTCTGGCGGTGAAAAGAGACGCTTATATCTTTTGAAATTACTGATGTCTCAACCTAATGTTTTATTATTGGATGAACCAACTAACGATTTAGATATAGGAACATTAACAGTTTTGGAAGATTATTTAGATAACTTTAACGGAACTGTTATCACCGTATCACATGACAGATATTTTCTTGATAAGGTAGCTGATTCATTATATATCTTTGAAGGAAATGCAAAAATCAAGCATTATGTCGGAATGTTTACAGATTATCTGAAAAATGCAGAGAATGAAGCAGTTAAAACTAAAAAACAAGTATCTGCAACAAAAGCAGAAAAGACAGGTAGTGCAGAAGACAAAGTTAAGAAGAAAACTAAGTTAACTTATGCTGAAAAGATGGAATATGAAAAATTAGAATCGGAAATTGATAGGCTTGAAAATAATAAAGCAAGTTTAGAAGAAGAAATGCAACATGTTGATGGAGCTGATTACACTAAACTAGCAAGTTTACAGCAACAAATTGATGAATTAGATGAAGACATTATGGAAAAAGTTCAACGTTGGGACGAACTTAGTCAGTATGTTGATTAATAGGAAGGAGAACACCGATGTCTATAGTAGAAGAACCGTATTTACAGTTAATTCGTGATATTTTAGAAAAAGGTCATGAAAAGAGCGATAGAACTGGAACAGGGACAAAGAGTCTCTTTGGTTATCAAATGAGATTTAATTTAGTAGAAGGTTTCCCATTATTAACGACTAAGAAAGTTCCATTCGGCTTAATAAAGAGTGAATTGTTATGGTTTTTAAGAGGAGATACTAACATTAGATTCTTATTGGAACATAATAATCATATTTGGGATGAATGGGCATTTAAGAATTGGGTTCAAAGTGATGAATATCATGGACCAGATATGACTAATTTTGGTTTAAGAGCCCAAGAGAATGATAACTTTAATAAAGTTTATCAAGATGAAAAGAAAAAGTTCTGTCAGAAAATTGTTGAAGATCAAGAATTTGCTAATAAATTTGGCAATTTGGGAGATGTATACGGTGCACAATGGCGTCATTGGCAAACAAGAAATGGTGAAACTATAGATCAAATAAAAGATGTTACTGAGACTATTAAAAATAATCCAGACTCACGTCGCATGATTGTAACAGCATGGAATCCAGAAGATGTCCCATTGAGTGCTTTACCACCTTGTCATACATTGTTCCAATTTTACGTGAATGACGGAAAATTAAGCTGTCAATTATATCAACGATCTGCTGATGTATTTTTAGGTGTACCTTTTAATATAGCAAGCTATGCATTATTAACACATATGATTGCTAGAGAAACTGGACTTGAAGTGGGAGAATTTGTGCATACTCTTGGTGACGCACATATTTATTTAAATCATTTAGATCAGGTTAATGAACAGTTGGAAAGAAGCCCTTATGATGCACCAAAATTGTGGTTAAATCCAGAAAAGAAAAATATTATGGATTTTGAAATGAAAGATATTAAAGTAAAGAATTATCGTTCACATTCGGCGATTAAAGCGCCAGTTGCTGTTTAAAGTTATGAGGTGTCAACTATGATTTCATTTGTATGGGCAGAAGATCAAAAACATCAGATAGGGTATAAAGGACATCTACCTTGGAGACTGCCAGCCGATTTAGCACATTTTAAAAAGGTTACAATGGGTCATCCGATGGTAATGGGGAAAAAAACATTTGATAGTTTTCCTGGTCTATTACCGGGGCGTAAACATGTAGTATTAACACATGATACTACTTTAAAAGAAAAGTATAAAGATAATTCTCAAGTAAAAATTTTGAATTCAATTGATGAATTAACTTCTTGGTTAGATGAAAATCAATCCCAAGAAGTCAGTGTTATTGGTGGAGCGATGTTATTTAAACTACTTCTTAATAAAGTAGATAAACTATATAAAACCGAAATACTAAGTGAGTTTGATGGCGATACGGTTATGCCTACTATTAATTATGATGAGTTTAAACTTATTTCCCAAAAAATCGGCAAGGTAGACGAAAAGAATATATATCCTTATATATTTTTGGAATACGAAAGAAAATAATTTCTAATAGAAATAAAGAAAGATGAGTATAACAATTTTTAGTACTCATCTTTTTTTGTTTTTTAAATTCAGACCTCGACTTTTAGTTAATTTCAAGTTTTATTGACGTTTTTGCAATTAAAAGATTAATAAATTCAATAGATACAAGGTAGTAGCGATAGTGAACAAGACTGTTTCTAAAAGTTTGGTATATTCAAATTGGCGTATAATGATAATTAAAGTAAATAAAATTAGAACTATTATGGATAGTATAGTTGATAAAGTACTAATTCTCAGATTAAGTAAGGAAAGTAAACTATATATAAAAAATAATATATTAGTAACTGAAAAAAGTATTTTTTGTTGATGATAACATAAACAAGTAAATAGAACATTGAATATTAGTAGGGCTAGGCTTAATCCAAATCCGATCCAACCAAGAGTAGATAAGTGGAAACCGATAAATGTGGCTATGTAGACAGTAGTTACGTACAAATAGAGTAAACATGATGAAATTATATCCATAACTTTAGCAACTCTGGTTAATTTAAGAGATATACTAATAATTTCAAATGATGAGTAAATAAAAAGTGAAGCTAGTATGAGTGATAGGGCTGTAATCATTGCATAATTAGTAGTTTTAGAGAACTTAATCAAATCGATAATCAACAATATTATCGAAGAAATTAAAGAAAGACCCAAAAGAACAGAGCTGCTAATTATAGTAATTAAAGGATGTTTATTATTAAAATTTTGCATTAGTATCACCTATAAAATTTTGTTATAATTTACGATGTATGTATCTTTTATTGTAACATAGATATTTTAGTTTCTAGAGGTAATCAAAATGAATTATAAAAAAATAGTATTGTTGTGGTCATTGGTTGCAATTTTAATCGGAGCTATTACTTTAACTACTATTAATAGTAAGAAAAATATAAGCAAAAGTAATGAAGTTCAGCTAAAGAGGACTAGAAAAAATGTTAAGGCTGTAAAAGTTTCTAAAATTAAGCTTGTAGGATTGGGAGATTCTTTAACGTATGGAGTTGGAGATCAAACTAATAAGGGTGGATATGTACATCTTATTAAAGAAAAAATAGAAAAGAAAGAATCTATAAAAGTAGTTACCAAAAATTATGGCAAAACCGGAGATAGAAGTGATCAAATATTAGCAAGACTTTTAACGAAGAAGAACATTCAAAAAGATATCAAAAATGCTGATGTGATTACAATGACAGTTGGTGGTAATGATTTAATGCAAGTTATGGAGAAAAATTTTTCTTCAATGGCAGATGATAAGATGAAACCAGTTGTAGAAAAATCGGCAAAGAATTATCAAAGTAATTTACAAAATTTAATAGGGAAAGTTAGAAGTTTAAACAAGAAAGCACCAATTTTTTTATTTAGTGTATATAATCCATTTTATGTATATTTTCCTAATATTACGCAGATGCAAGATTATACTAATAAATGGAACAAAATTGCTAGACAAGTTACTTTGGAAGAAAACAAAGTATATTTTATTGACATAAACAAACAACTTTCAATGGGGCAATATGTAAATTTACCTAAAGAAGATTTGGTGAAAAAATCAGAAACAGATTTAGATAAAAAATCAGGTAAACAATTAGAAAATATTTTATCAAATACAAAAGAAAAGAATGACTATTTATCTGAAGATGATCATTTTCATCCTAATTTAAAAGGATATAAGTATATGACAAATAAGTTATTTGATGAAATGAATAGACATAAAAATACATGGTTGGTGAAATAATAGAATGGAAGAGAAAAAAGTAAATTATTGGAAATGGGCTTTTTTTGTATTAGTGGGAATTTTATTTATAAGTGGTTGTTATCTTGCAACAAAAGTAACTTCACAAACAAAAGAGCAAACTAATATAGCTAAAGTTTCAGATAAGAATTCTAAGCAAAAGTATACAAGTGTTGATGTTACATTGGATAAGAAACAAGCTAATGCAACAATCAATTATTATCTACGAAAAAATCAGAAAAAAGGTAAGATTAAATATCGTTTTTTGGTAGATAAATCTGCAATCATGATGGGAACAACTAAGATTTTAGGGAAAAATGTGTCATTTACATTATATACAAAACCTACCTTAGATAAGAATGGAAATATTTTATTAAAAGTTAAATCAGTGGCCATTGGTTCATTAAACGCTCCAGCTGGATTTATATTGAAATATGTAAAAAATAATTACGACTTAGGGAAAGTGGCGATTATTGATCCAAAAGCAAAAACTATAACTTTAGATTTAAATCAATTAACTAAGAAACAAGATGTTTTAGTTAAGGGTACTAAGTTGGATTTGATGAATGATGAATTTAAATTTAATGTAAAAGTTCCGTTGAAATGAGAGGTATTTTTATGAGTAAGAGACAAAGTTTTTATCAATTTCTAATGACTGAAAGAAATCCAGATAGTACAGATGAAATTGCACAATTTGCTAATAATGCATTTTATGATCAAAGCTTTCCAAAACAAGCAGATGACTATGACTCATTATCGCAATATTTGGAATTGAATGGAACATATTTACCAAGTATGGTAATTTTTGATAATGCTTGGACTAAGTATGAAGAATTTATGAGTTAGAGAAAAAGTATGTTAATATGAATTAGACTAGTATTTTAATGAAAGGACATGATATATAATGGCGATTATACAATGGTTTCCTGGACATATGGCGAAAGCTTTACGTCAGGTAAATGAAAACTTAAAATCTGTAGATATCGTACTTGAATTGGTAGATGCACGACTACCAGAATCATCGCGTAATCCACAATTAGCTGAAGTTTTACAAGATAAACCTAGTATTATTGTATTAACTAAAATGGATTTAGCTGATCCCGCTGAAACAAAAAGATGGATTAACTATTATGAAAGTATGGGACAACCTGCAATAGCTGTTAATAGTAACAGTGGTAATTTGAAGATAATTGAAAAGAAGATTAAGGAAATTCTTGCAGATAAGCTTCAAAGCAGAAAAGAAAAGGGAATTCAAAACCAAAAATTACGTGCGATGTGTATTGGGATTCCTAATGTTGGTAAGTCAACTTTATTAAATCACCTAGTAAAAAAGAATGTTGCACAAACTGGTAATCGTCCAGGGGTTACTAAGGCTCAACAATGGCTTAAAGCTGGAAAAGATTTACAATTATTAGATACACCAGGAATATTATGGCCTAAATTTGAGGATCCTTTAGTAGGGAAAAAATTAGCATTAACTGGTGCCATAAAAGATACATTATATGCAAAAGATGATGTTGCTTTATATGCGGTAGAACATTTTATCCATACAAATCCAGATGCGCTTGCTCAAAGATATAGATTAACACAATCAGAAATAGAAGATACAACTGTTGAAACTTTATTAGCTATTACAAGAAACATGGGATTTAAAGAAGACTATGATAGAGCTAGCGAAAGATTAATTTTTGAAATTCGTAAGGGTAAATTGGGCAGATATACTTTGGATAAGACGCCAGTAGATGCTAGTCCGGAAAATTAGAGGAAGTAAATGGAAAAGTTAACAATAGCTCAAATAAAAAAGATGCTAACTGAAGAAATTTCGAGTGATCAATTAGCAGAATTGAAGTTAGATGAGCGTAAAGGCGTTCAATTAGCAATTAAATCTTATGAAAAAAGATTAAAGAAAATTGAAAATGAAAAATTAGAATTTCAAAATAGATTGAAAATTGAGCGTGATTTATGGGATAAGGGTATCGAATATATCGCTGGTGTGGATGAAGTTGGTCGAGGTCCGTTAGCAGGTCCCGTTGTAACTGCAGCGGTTATTTTGCCACATGATTTTGATGTTTTTGAAGTTAACGATTCAAAGCAATTAAGTGAAAAAAAGCGAGAAGAATTATATAAAAAAATATTAGAAAAAGCAGTTGCTGTAAGTGTAGGCTTATCTGATAATAATTTAATTGATGAAGTAAATATCTATGAAGCCACACGTTTAGCAATGAAACAAGCGATAGAAAGTTTAAATATTACACCACAAAAAATAATTGTTGATGCAATGACAATTGATACAAAAATTCCTCAATTACGGTTAATAAAGGGCGATGCTAAAAGTGCATCTGTTGCTGCAGCAAGCATTGTTGCTAAAGTTACCAGAGATCATTTGATGCAATTTTACGCACGTATTTATCCAGGATATGGTTTTGAAAAGAATGATGGTTATGGAACTAAGCAACATTTGGAGGGACTTGAAAATAAAGGTGTTACTCCAATTCACAGACAAAGTTTTGAACCAGTCAAAAAAATCTTATTAAAATAATACAAAGAAAACCTTATTTCTACGTATCTTATTAGATAGATTGTAGCAGAAATGAGGTTTTTTTATGGAATTAAGAGATTTTTTAATAAGAGCACATATTTGTAGTCAATACTATGGTGGTTCAGTAAAAAATGTAGCGTATTTTATGAATGAAATACAAAAATTACCTACAGAAGAAGAATTTATCAAACTATTGAAACTTAGTGAAAAGAAAATTGGAAAGTATATGGCTTATTTTCTTAGTGATGGTTTAACTAAAGAAGTAGAAGAAAATAAAAATTATGGTGGAATATGTACAATTTTTGATGAAAATTACCCAGTTTTATTAAAAGAAATATATAATCCACCGCTAGTATTTTTTTATAATGGAAATTTTTCACTTTTGAATGCTCCTACATTAGCGATTGTTGGAGCAAGAAAGCATTCACCATATGCGAAAGAAGTATTAAAAAAGTTACTACCAGATGTTTTAGGTGAAGGTATTGCAACAGTTAGTGGCTTAGCGAAAGGAATAGATAGTCTGGCACATAAGATAACATTGTCAGAGAAAGGAAAAACGATAGGTGTCATTGGGACGGGACTAGACAGGACATATCCACGTGAAAATTTTGAGCTACAAGCCAATATGGAGAAAGAAGGGATAGTTTTAAGTGAATATGCATTGGGACAAAAGCCTTTACGTTTTCATTTTCCAGCTCGAAATAGGATAATTTCAGGGTTATGCCAATCATTACTAGTTGTTGAAGCTAGAAGACAAAGTGGTAGCTTAATAACTGCTAATATGGCATTACAAGAAAATCGAAATGTCTTAGCAGTTCCGGGAAATATTAACTCAATATTATCAAAAGGATGTAATGAATTAATTTCGGAAGGAGCCAAACCAATTTTAGAAGCAAAGGATATTTTAGAGGAATTTAAAATATAGCTAGGATATGGTTTCTGAAATAATTCCGCTTGCATAATTTGAATATCTAGTATAGGATAATATTTGAATTTTTAAGCAGAGGAAGTATGGGCTTAATTTTAAAGATGACATTTTAGCTTAGTAATGTTAAAGTTATCTTGATTAAAAAATTTTGAATAAGTTAATTAATGACAAAGGAGCTGGGTTAATGCCTACTACTCAGAAACCAAAGAAAAAGACAACTAAAAGAACACGAAAGAAAAATTTAGTAATAGTAGAATCGCCTTCCAAAGCGAAAACAATTGAAAAGTATTTAGGGTCAAATTATAAAGTTATGGCTAGTTTAGGTCATATTCGAGATTTACCTAAAAGTAAGATGGGGATTGATGTTGAGAATGGATATGAACCACATTATATCTCTATTCGTGGTAAAGGCGATGTTATAAAAGAACTTAGAAAAGAAGCAAAAAAAGCAAGCCATGTTTATCTAGCAGCCGATCCGGACCGTGAAGGAGAAGCTATTGCTTGGCATTTATCATATCTTTTAGGATTGAACCCAGAAGATAAAAATCGCGTTGTGTTTAATGAAATAACCAAGGATGCTGTAAAGAATGCATTTAAATCACCACGTTCAATTGATATGAATTTGGTAGATGCACAACAAGCTAGACGTGTGTTAGATAGGCTTGTAGGTTACTCGATCTCACCATTATTATGGTCAAAGATAAAGAAGGGTCTTTCTGCTGGACGTGTACAATCAATAGCATTAAACTTAATTATCCAACGTGAAAAAGAAATTCGAGACTTTAAACCTGAAGAATATTGGACAATTGATGCTAAGTTTAAAAAAGGTAGAACTAAATTTGAAGCTGACTTCTGGGGTGTAGATAACAAGAAGAAAAAGTTATCTAACGAAAAAGATGTTAAAGAGGTCATTGGAAAGATTGATAAAGATAAACCTTTCAACGTTATCAATATTGAACAAAAAGAACGTAAAAGAATGCCACCATTACCTTTTACAACTTCAACAATGCAACAAACTGCTAACAATAATTTGAAGTTTAGAACTCAAAAAACAATGATGGTTGCACAACAATTATATGAAGGTATTAATATTGGACGAGGTGGAGCTGTAGGTTTAATTACTTACATGCGTACTGACTCTACTCGAATTTCGAGTGTTGCTAAGCATGAAGCAGCTGTCTTTTTACATGAAAATTATGGTGAAGAATATGCTGCTTCTAAACCACGTCAGGGTAAATTATCTGAAAATGCACAGGATGCTCACGAAGCTATTCGACCATCATCAGTTGAACGTACACCTGAAAAGATGGCTAAGTATTTAGATAAAGATCAACTAAAATTATATACATTGATTTGGTCAAGATTCGTAGCCAGTCAGATGACACCAGCCGTTTTTGATACTATGCGTGTAGATATAGAACAAAATGGAGTTCAATATCGTGCAAATGGTTCTAAGATGAAATTTCCTGGATTTATTAAGGTATATAAAGCAGCAATAAGTAAAGATAACTTATTGCCAGAATTGGAGGTTGGCGATGAGGTTGACATGGTTCAAAATCAACCAAATCAACATTTTACTTTACCACCAGCTCGCTATTCTGAAGCTACTTTAATTCGTACTTTAGAAGAAAATGGTGTAGGTCGACCATCTACTTATGCACCTACTTTAAGTACAATTCAAAAGCGTTATTACGTGAAGTTAGTCTCACGTAAGTTTGAACCAACTGAACTAGGTGAAATTGTTAATTCCATGATTGAAGAATGTTTCCCTGATATTTTAAATGTTGATTTTACAGCTCACTTGGAAGATCAATTAGATGATGTTGAAGAAGGAAAAGAAGAATGGGTTAGAATTATAGACGAATTCTATCAACCTTTCTCTAAGGAAGTTGACAATGCTCAAGTAAAGATGGATAAGATTAAGATCAAAGATGAGCCAGCAGGAATTGATTGTGAAATCTGTGGGGCTCCAATGGTCATTAAATTAGGTCGTTATGGTAAATTCTATGCCTGCAGTCGTTTCCCAGATTGTCGAAATACTAAGGCGATAGTTAAGGAAATAGGTGTAGTTTGCCCTAAATGTCATAGAGGTCAAATTATCGAACGCAAATCTAAGAAAAATAGAGTCTTCTATGGTTGCTCATTGTACCCAGATTGTGACTTTGTTTCTTGGGATAAACCAATTGGACGTGATTGTCCAAAATGCAGTCATTACTTAGTAGAAAAGAAAACTAAGAAGGGTATGCAAGTTAAATGTAGTAATTGTGATTATGAAGAAGCAATTCAAAATAATTAAAAGTCATTAAGGAGATGAAAATATGACAGCAAGTGTAAATGTTATCGGTGCTGGTCTTGCAGGAAGTGAAGCTGCATGGCAAATTGCAAATCAAGGAGTTAAGGTAAGATTATATGAAATGAGACCACAAAAATTAACTCCAGCACATCATACTGAAAATTTCGCAGAATTAGTATGTACCAATTCTTTAAGAGCAAATCGTTTAACCAATGCTGCTGGTTTACTTAAAGAAGAAATGCGAACTTTCAATTCTATTATTATGGAGTCTGCAGACAAGCATTCTGTACCAGCTGGTGGTGCGCTTGCTGTTGACCGTGAAACTTTTTCGAAAGAAGTAACAGAAAAGTTACACAATCATCCAAATGTTGAGATTATAAATGAAGAAATTGATGAAATACCAGAGGGATTAACTGTAATTGCTACAGGTCCACTTACATCTGATGCTTTAGCTAAGGATATTACTAAATTTACTGGTAGCGATGGATTGTTCTTCTTCGATGCTGCTGCTCCTATTTTAGAAAAATCTTCTTTAGATATGGATAAAGTTTATTTGAAGTCTCGTTATGATAAGGGCGAAGCTGCTTATTTAAATGCACCTATGACTAAGGATGAATTTTATAATTTTTACAATGAGTTAATTAAAGCAGAAACAGCAGAATTACATGACTTCGAAGACGATAAATTCTTTGAAGGATGTATGCCAATTGAAGAAATTGCTTCTCGTGGTGCACAAACGATGTTGTATGGACCTTTAAAGCCAGTTGGATTAGAGGATCCACGAACAGGAAAAGAACCTTTTGCAGTAGTTCAATTGCGTCAAGATAACGCTGCTGGAGATCTATACAATATTGTTGGTTTCCAAACTCATTTGAAATGGGGCGAACAAAAGAGGGTATTTTCTATGATTCCAGGTTTAGAAAATGCACGTTTTGTAAGATATGGTGTAATGCATCGCAACACATTCTTATGTTCTCCAGAAGTTATGCAAGCAACATATCAAACAAAGAAACGCCCAGATTTGTTCTTCGCTGGTCAAATGACAGGTGTAGAAGGTTATGTTGAAAGTGCTGCTAGTGGATTATATGCAGGCTTGAATGCTGCTAGAATTGCTCAAGGAAAAGATCCAGTTATTTTTCCTGAAGAAACGATGATGGGAGCAATGGCTCACTATATTACACATGCCTCTGTGAAGAATTTCCAACCTATTAATGCAAACTTTGGAATTGTACCAAAATTACAAGAGAGAATTAGAAATAAACAAGAACGTAATTTGAAAATTTCGGAGAGAGCCATTGATAGGATCAAGAAATTTAAAAATTTAAATTTCGATTAATTTATTAAGCTATTAGATGATAAGTCTAATGGCTTTTTTATTGTATTAATATCATATATAATATAAAAGAATTCGGTTATGGTAATTTATTTAATAAAAAGAGGGTGACAAAAGCAAATGTTAGAAACATTGAATAATTTTTTCACTATTTTTGGTGCCAGCATCATAGTACCAATAATAATTTTCATTATTGCTCTATTTTTACATGTTAAATTTTCCAAAGCTATAATGAGTGCTTTTTATGCAGGTGTTGGCTTAACAGGGTTCAACTGGGTTATTGCTGAATTCACACCAATTGTAACCAAGATTGTAAGGCAAATGGTCAATAATACTGGAATTAAGTTACCAGTAGTCGATATAGGGTGGCAAGCAGGCTCCTTAGCAAGCTTTGGTTCATCTGTAGGAATAACTTTCTTTATATTTGGTTTGGTTTTTGAATTAACTATTTTTGCATTGGGCATCACTAAGGTTTTTATGGCATCTAATTTATGGAATAATTTTGGATTTATGATTTGGGGAACTTTAGCTTACTATGTAACTCACAATTTTTGGTTATCATTAAGCCTATCTTTTTTCATGTTACTGTATACTTTGGTAATTGCAGAAATTCAAGCTGATAGATGGTCGGAATATTTTGAAATAAAGAATGCAACAGTAGCTTCATTACATAATATAGAACAAACTATCCCTGCAATTTTACTGGATCCTTTATGGAACTTATTGGGATTTAATAAGGTGAAATTAACTCCGGAAGTTCTCAAGGATAGATTAGGAGTGTTTGGGGAGCCAACGAGTTTAGGGGTAATATTAGGAATAATTATAGGAATTTTAGGTAATTTAAACAATTTAACGGATATAGATGCTTGGGGAGAGATATTAAAGTTTGCAATTCAACTTGCTGCCGTTATGACAATCTTTCCATTAATTACAGACGTTTTCGCTAAAGCATTCATTCCTTTGGCTGATGCGATTGATAGTAGACAAAAAGAGGAAATGAAAGAGAAAACACACCCTAAGAGATGGTTCCTAGGTATTGATGATGGCGTAGGTTATGGAGAACCAGCTACTATAATATCTGGGATGATATTGATTCCAATTATGGTACTACTAGCATTTGTATTACCAGGTAATAGGACATTACCAGTAGTAGATTTGATAGCTTTACCTTTCATGGTTGAGTCAATAGTTGCAATAACTAGAGGTAATATCTTAAAAATAATTGCAAATGGAATTATTTGGTTTAGTTTAGGATTATATGCATCAAGTTGGTTAGGTTCAGTTTATACAGAAGCAGTATCAAATTATGGTGCTACAATTCCAACTGGTGTAGTTTTGATTACAAGTTTTAATCTAATGGCCAGACCATTAAATGCAGTGGTATTTGCGGCATTTATTTCACAAAATCCATTTTGGATAGGGTTATGCTTAGTAACTTATCTCGTATTATTATTTTTACTTAGAAGATATAGAAGTCAGATATGGAGCTATCTAAGAAAAATGTCAGAGAAAAATATAAATTAATATAAATAAAAATTACTCAGATTTTTAAAGCCTGGGTAATTTTTATTTATCTTTCATAATTATATTAGGATTTGGAGCGATGCCTTTTAACAGTACTTCAGTCCATTCTTTAGTAAAAGGGAGGGCTTGTTGATATATTTCAGGTTGGGAAAAGCCGTTAACCATCGCTTGAGTATAAAGTAATATAAATTCATCACTATATCTTTCATCAATAACACCTTCTTCACGACCTTGTTTAAGCAGCTGTTTCATCATGTTAAAAGAGTTTTGAGTATATTCTGACATTTTTTGTGCTAATTGGAAGTCGCTAGTTTGGGTATAGTATTGCATTAAATCTAAGTAGAACTGTTGGTGCATTTGTGCAATTGTATCTACCTTTAATTGAGTTAATGCTGTGAAAGTTTTGATGAACCCGTGTTTTTCAGCTAAAATATGTTCACTTTCAACTTTTAGTTGATCTAGGTAGTAGAAAAAAGTTTCCTGAATTAAATTTTCTTTAGTTTTAAAGTATTTAAAAATAGTAGCTTTAGAAATAGAGGTAGATTCAACGATTTTTTGAATAGTTAAATTATTAATTCCATCTGGATGGTTTATAATTTTCAAAGCCGTCGCTAAAATTTCTTCTCTCTTTTTTGCACTACGTTTTTCGAATCCGTTCATAATCTATATAACATCCTTTCTTTTATTACATATTATACTTAAAGTTATAAACAAAGTGAACTAATTAAGTATATTTAGTTCATAATTTATTGACTTTTAGTCATACCCAGCTTATTATTGAACTGAAATCAACAATCTAGTTCAATAAATGTGAGAAGGTGTAGCAAATGAAGCCTATTGTAAAAATTGAAAATCTGGCTAAAAGATTTGGTAAGACATATGCTCTTAAAGATGTTAGTTTTGAAGTTTATCCAGGAGAGGTAGTCGGTTTTATTGGTCCTAATGGTGCTGGAAAATCAACAACAATTCGTATTATGCTAGGATTACTGAAAAAGAGTAAAGGAATTGTTTCACTATTTGATAAAGATGCTTGGCGAGACTCTTTAGATATTCATAAGTCAGTAGCTTATGTTCCTGGCGATCTAACTTTATGGGAAAATTTGACAGGTGGACAAACGATAGATTTATTGATGAAATTGCACGGTAATGGCGATGAAACAAAGAAACAAGAATTAGTTAAGAAATTTAATTTGGACTTGTCAAAAAAAATAAAAAGTTATTCAAAAGGGAATCGACAAAAAGTAGGACTGATTGCAGCTCTAGCAGTTGATTGTGATCTTTATATTTTAGATGAACCAACAAGTGGATTAGATCCACTAATGGAGAGTATTTTTCAAGATGAAATAGCTCGTCTCAAAAAGCAACAAAAGGCAGTTTTATTATCATCGCATATTCTTAGTGAAGTTGAACGTTTAGCAGATAGAGTGGTAATTATTCAAGAAGGAAGTGTAGTAGAAAGTGGCACCCTAGAAGAATTGAGACATTTAACTCGTAGTACAATTCATTTAAAAGTTACAAATGAAGTAACTCCGTTATCTAGTTTACACTTCATTCATGATTGGTCGCAGATAGACCAAAATCAAGCTACATTTTCAATTGATCATCAATCTATGAATAATCTGTTACAGGTATTAACTGAGTATCAAATTCAAAAGTTAGAAATTTTACCACCAACTTTAGAAGAATTATTTATGCGACACTATCAAGTGCAAAAGTAGGATGGTGATAATAATGAAGAGAAGATTTACACATACCTTTATGCTTTTAATTTTTCAATTACGCCAAAAATGGTTATGGTTATGCCTATGGTTGATAGGAATAACTGCTTTTGCTAGTGGTTACGTATCAGCCTTTGAAAAGATAGCAGAAGATCAAGGTAAAGTAGGACTATTTATTACTATGAAAAATCCAGCTATGGCAGCTATTGTTGGTCCGCTACCAGTGAAATTTGCTAATCAATATTCTGTGGGTGTAATGTATGGACATGAAATGACACTTTTTATTGCGGTTATTACTATGATAATTGCAGGAAGTTTTATGATTGATCAAACAAGAAAAATGGAAGAAAACGGGCAATTAGAAATATTGAATTCGTTGCATATTGGTTCGCAAGCCTCTAGTATGGCAACAAATTTATTGGTACTTTTACATACAGTTTTAACAATTATTTTAGTTAGTGGAATTTTAGTATCTTACAATGTTAGTTCTATAGATCTTAAAGGTAGTTTGTATTTTGCATGTTCATTAGGATTAGCTAGTTTGTTAGGTGCATCAATAGCTTATCTTTGTGCTCAAATCTTTGCTACAAGCTCACAAGCACGTGGAATTTTCTTTAGTATAGTGGGAATATTATATGTACTTAGAGCAGGTACTGATGTTAGTAATTTGACATTATCTAAGTTTAACCCACTAGCTTGGACTTATTTAGGTCATCCTTTTTATCAAAATAATTGGTATTACTTGATAGGATTATTCTTATTAACTTTAGTTGTATTTAGTATTGGTTTGGTGCTTGAAAGTTCACGAGATTTAGGATCTAGTACAATTGCTCCAAAAAAGGGTAAAACTAAAGCTAGTAAATGGCTAGCTACACCACTAGGATTTTTCTTTTACTTAAATAGATCTACTATTATTTCTTGGTTACTAGCTGATGGTGTAATTGCATTAATGTATGGTTCAATTTATGGAGATATTGATACATTTGTCAGCAGTAATAAATTAATTAGTCAAATGTTTGCTAATAATTCTACAACATTGATTAATTCATTTACTTCTTTAATTATGGTGGTAACGACAGCAATTGGTTTAGTGATGCCACTAGTAGTTGTTCATAAAGTGCAGTTTGAGACAAATAAAGAACGGTTAGGTTATCTTTTAGTGCAGCGAGTAAGTAGGTTGAAAGTTTACTATTCTAGTTTGATTTTAGCTTTATTTTTCGGGACTTTAGCTATACTAATAAAAGGATTTTGTTTAGGGATAGCAGCTACTTCATCAATGCAAGCTAATAATGGAAAATTTATTACAACTTGTATTAAAGCATCGTTAAATCAATGGCCATTAGTTTGTTTATTTGTTGGACTAATGTTACTAAGCTTGAGTTTGCCTATATTTGTTGGTTGGTTAGTTTATGGATTATTAGGGTATAGTTTTTGTGTAACATACTTTGCGGTACTGCTTGATTTACCTAAGTGGATGACGCATACTTCGTTATTCAACGTACTTGCTAAAATGCCAATGGAAAAATTTGATTTGATGTCATTTGCTATTTTAACTGGTATAGGGATATTGGCGATGTTATTAGGAGAAATTTTGTATACTCGAAAGGAAATAGTGTAGATAGTTAACTACAAAACAGTTGGATTTGGTTCAACTGTTTTTTATATATTAAAATCAATAACTTACTTGTAGATTATAGCAAATGCGAGTAAACTTGAATTAGTTTTTATTATCATTTCGAAGTTATTTTAATTATTAAAAATAAAGGTGAGGTTAGTATGACAAGACTTTTTTTTGTACGCCATGGAAAAACAGAATGGAATTTAGAAGGCAGATACCAAGGGGCACATGGAGATTCGCCATTATTACCTCAAAGTTTAGAAGAAATAAAACAATTATCTGAGTATTTAAAAACATATCATTTTGCAAAGATATATTCTAGTCCAATAAAAAGAGCATTAGTAACTGCTCAAAAAATAAAAGAAAATCTACCTTATAACGTACGCTTAGAAGCAGACGCTGCATTTTCTGAGTTTAACTTAGGTAAAATGGAAGGTATGAAATTTACTGAAGTAGCAGAAAAATATCCAGCTGAATTAGATGCTTTTAGAAATCATCCTGATAAGTATGACCCAACAACAATAGAGGGTGAATCGTTTCCTGAATTATTTGCAAGAATGACTCCGAAAATTAAAGATATAGTTAAAAGATATCCTAATGATGATATTTTAATTGTTAGTCATGGTGCCGCCTTGTGTGCTGAAATTCGTTATCTCCAGGGAATACCGTTAGAAAAGATTCGTGCAAAGGGTGGATTGGCTAATACAAGTACAACGATTTTACAAACTATAGATGACAACCAAAAATTTAAATGCATAGTGTGGAATAAAACTGATTATCTAAAGAGAGATTTAGATGCAACTGATGTAGTATAAAGTGGTGGTGAAATAGTGGATAAAAACATTAAAAATAAGGCTGAAGAATTAATTAAAGATCTTATACAGAAAATAGATAATAATCCTTATGATGCGCAAGCGTATTATAATTTAGGAGTAGCTCTTAATGATGCTCATTCTTCTGAACAAGCAGAAGAACTATTTAAGAAAGCATTGAATATATTTGTTAACAGCAAAGAAAAATCATCACTTATGCATTATGGATTGGGAAATGTATATTATACTAATTCGATGTATGATAAAGCTATAGTGGAGTTTAAGAAAGTTCAATCTGAAAAGTTAAAACAAGATTCAATGTTAATGATGGCACAGGCATATTACGCTCAAGAAAATTATCCTCAAGCTATGATGTATGCATTAACAGTTTCTGAAAATACAAAACATAATGTAGATGCGATTTCTTTATTAGCATCATGTTTTATGGCTACAGGTGATTTGATTAATGCAAGAAAATACTATTTAAAAGCTTTAGAATATGACAAAGATAATGTAGAAGTATTATTCCAATTAGGAGTAATAGAACTTAGTTTGTCAGGAGAAGCAGATAAGTATTTTAATCGAGTTAAGAATTTGAATAATGAATATTACAAAAAAATGCAACAACGTTTGGCAGATGTTCAACGTTTCTTAATGACGCAAAAGAAAGGAAAATCTGATGAGTGAGGAATTAGATCTTTTTGACCAAGAAAGTAATGGTAAGTATCTTATAGGAACAGTAAATGCTGTCTACTTCGAGGCTTCTGATAGTTTTTATAAAGTTTTACAAATCTTGATTAAAGAAACTAATTTCGACTGGGATGATCAGAGAATAACCGTTACTGGAAGTTTTGCTAATATCCAAACAGATTCTTTATATCGATTTGAGGGAAATGTTGTAGAGCATCAACGTTATGGAAAACAATTCCAAGCTGAAAGTTACCAAATAGAATTACCTTCTACAAAAGATGGTGTAATTGCATATCTTTCGAGTGATGAGTTTGTTGGTATAGGTAAAAAGACAGCTGAAAAAATAGTAAAAAAATTAGGCGTAGATGCTATTGACGTTTTAAACAATGATATGGATAAATTGGAAGAACTTGGATTATCTGAAAAGCAAAAGGATAGTATAAAAAAAGTTTTAAAGGAAAATTATGGAATTGATAAAATCATAATTGAACTTAATAGTTTAGGTTTTACTAGTACAATGGCTGGAAGGATTTATAATAACTATACAAATAGTACCTTGAAAATAATCCATGAAGATCCATACAGGTTATCCGTAGATATTGACGGAATTAGCTTTACTAAAGCAGATCAAATAGCACAACAATTTGGCTTTGCTAGTGATTCGCCTGGTAGAATTCGAGGAGCTATTTTCCAATCATTGTATGATTTAACTTATGCTACAGGAGATACTTATGTTGAGTTAAAACCCTTAGTAACTGAAACATTAAAGCTTCTTGAAAGTAATCGCAATGAAGCAATCGATCCACAATTAGTTGCAGACCAGTTAATTAAGCTTGCTGAAGAAGATAAAATTAAATCTGATGATAATAAAGTATATAGTAGAACTTTTTTCAATGCTGAGTGGAATATAGCAGAGAATTTATACCGACTATTGAAATCGGGTAACAGTAATTTGCCAAATAATGATGCATTATTAGATAAACTCTTAATAAAAGCTGAGGATCAATTAGGAATAGATTATGATAGTGGACAAAAAAGAGCGATAAAAGATGCAATTAAATCGCCAGTTTTTCTGTTAACAGGTGGTCCAGGTACTGGTAAGACAACAATTATTAATGGGATTGTTGCAATCTATGCCTTATTAAACGACATAGATTTAGATGTTGGTAAGTACGATAAAGATAATCCATTTCCAATATTGCTAGCTGCACCAACAGGACGAGCTGCTAAAAGAATGGCAGAATCGACGGGATTACCAGCTTCTACAATTCATAGAATGTTAGGAATAAATGCGCATGATGATAAGTTGCCTGAAGATATTCAAGAACTTGAAGGTGCATTGTTAATTGTCGATGAAACATCTATGGTAGACACACTTATCATGGATTTATTGTTAAATAGTATTCCTAGTCATATGCAAGTTATTTTTGTGGGGGATAGAAATCAGCTTCCGTCAGTACAACCAGGGCAAGTATTTTCTGATTTATTAGTTAGTGATATTTTACCTAAAAAAGAATTAACAAAAATCTATAGACAAGGTGAAGGCTCTTCAATAATTAATTTGGCACATTCAATAAAGAATGGAGAACTGCCGGTAGACTTCACTAAAGCACAATCTGACAGAGCATTTATTCCATGTGAAGCTAGCCAATTAACTTCTGCTGTTGAGCAAGTGGTAAAAGCTGCCTTGAATAAGGGAAATAGTAAAGATGATATTCAAGTATTAGCTCCAATGTATCGTGGTAATGCAGGAATTAATAGGTTAAATACTATTTTACAAGAATTATTGAATCCAGCTAAACCTCGACAAAAAGAAGTTACTTTCAATGAGCAAATATTTAGAATTGGAGATAGAGTTCTTCATTTAGTGAATGATCCTGAAAATAATGTCTTCAATGGGGATATTGGAAAGATTGTGGGAATAAATATACCTAAAACTAAAAAAGATAAAAATGGTGAACAGATAATAGCAGACTTCGATGGAAATGAGGTAACTTTTGATAAAAAAGATTGGATTAATTTGACGTTAGCTTATTGTATGTCCATTCATAAATCTCAAGGTAGTGAGTTTCCAATTGTAGTATTAGCAATGTTACCACAATATCAAAGGATGTTTGCTAGAAATTTGTTATATACAGGCATAACTAGAGCTAAGCAAAAATTAGTTCTTTTAGGGAATGTTTCTTCATTTAGACAAAGTGCAGAGATTGTCTCTCTCAATAGAAAGACTGGATTATTGAAACGTATAAGAATGGAATTCGGAGTAGAAGGAAAACCAGTAGAAAAAAATGATAATGAAGAAGTTGCCGTAAATAATGACAAAGAACAAGATCCCATTGTTGAAGAACAGGATAAACTTTTCATTTATAATGATGGTATATTGACCATGGATATTATTGTTAATAACAAAGTTGATGCAATGATAGGTATGGATGATATAACACCTTATGATTTTATGAGATAATAAATATTGTTCGAAATGCTAAAAGCCTAGATTTTCAGATGAGTTTTAGAAAATAGTAGCACCAAAAACTGCTAGAAATTAGCGAGGTTAGTGACGTAGTTTCTAACAATTTTTAAGTTTTGAGACTTTTTAGTCAATTATTTAATGCTGCAAACACATTGTATTATAATATGATGTAATGAAAGTATCTAATATCTTATAAAGAATGTAGGGTCTGCCTTATTGGCAGGCTCTTTTATCTTATAAAATGAATAATATGTGTGTAAAATGTGTGCAGACTTTTTTAAAACATACTAAAATATATGAAAAATCAAATACAAATAAACAGTCTATAAACATTGTAATATCAACATTTATAGACTGTTTTACTGTTATTCGAAATATAACATATTGTTCATAAAAAGGAGAGTACAGGATTTGAACCTGCGCACCAGTATAAACTGGCTCGCCGGATTTCGAGTCCGGTGCATTACCACTCTGCCAACTCTCCACAGCAAGAATAGTATAGCAAAAAATTATTATTTAAGCAATACTTATCAATTTTAAGAAAAATTATCATTAAAGTCAAAAATAAAATGATATAATCTTCTCAAAGAGGTGTTTATACATGGGAATTCTATTTTTAATATTTGGTATATGGATAGCATGGAAGATTTTAAAAGTTGCAGGGAAATTATTTTATTGGATATTCTGTATTGCACTTTTCGTATGGCTAGTTTCACATATATGGTTACTTGGGCTTATTTTTATTGCAGCTATCGGTGGAATATACTCTCTGGCCAAAAGCTAATTTCTATGAGAAACTAATTCCCAACGAATACTAATATAATTTCCTAAAAAGTCGCCATGTTCTAGTTCAGGTAAAATTTCTGCCAATGAAACGTCGTAATTGACAGGAATTGGATTGACATCATAACGAGGACGACCGTACTTCTCAACGAAATCAGGATTGTTATAAAATTTCATTTCATGTTTAGTGATTGAATAACTATCCGAATTTTTTAATAGGTCTAATTTAAAACGAGGTCTAGGTATTAAACTGTTAGGAATGATATTTAAGTAAACGAAAAATTCTGAAAAATCACCATTTTCAATTTTAAACTGAACAGGACTAATGATAGTTTGTAATGCTGGTGACTTTGCAGGAATCGAAGGCATGTTTTGATCAGGTAAGTATGCATATGATGGATACGAAATATGAATTATATAAATGTATTCGTCGCTTTCGTCAGATACTAAAGCTCCATCAATAACTAATCTGTATAATTGCATCATCAAAACTCCTTAGTATTAATTAATTGTGATAATAATACGATAATTTTTAGAATATTTCAACTTAACAACCTTGTCGACAATATTGATTCATTCTATAATTTAATAGACAAATATATTAGAGGATGTGTAAATAATTGGAAATAACATCAACAAGTAATAGTAGAGTAAAAGAATGGAAGAAATTAAATACTAAAAAGGGAAGAAAAAAACAAAATAAGTATATTCTTGATGGTTTACATTTAGTGAAAGAAGCACTAAAAGCAAATAAGAAAGTTGAAGAATTGTTAATAACTTCTAAATTTGAGCATCTAAATGAAATAGAAATCCCAGATGAAACTAAAGTGATTATGATTTCTGAGGAAGTTTCGAAAAGTATTTCAGAAACTCAAACGCCACAAGGAATTTTTGGAATTGTATCTATTGAAGAAGAAAAGATCACATATCCTCAAAAGGATGTAGGTGCTTGGTTAATGTTAGATGGTGTTCAGGATCCAGGAAATATTGGAACAATGGTACGTACTGCAGATGCTGCTGGTTTCTCTGGAGTAATCTTAGGAGAAGGGTCGGCAGATTTGTATAATCCTAAAGTCGTAAGAGCAATGCAAGGGAGTCAATTTCATATTAAAGTTATTAATGATAATCTCTCTGGTTGGATTAGACATTTTAAAGATATGAAGGTTCCTGTTTTTGGAAGTGAACTTAACGAACATGCTAGAGAGTATACTAACGTTGGACAACATACTGATTTTGCTTTAGTTATGGGAAACGAAGGAAATGGAATGAGCAAAGAAATTCTAGAGATGACTTCAATTAATTTGTATATTCCAATAACTAATGCTGAATCACTAAATGTAGCGGTGGCTGCAGGTATATTGATGTTTGCTTTGAAGAAATAAATAAAAAAGTGTTAAGGTGTGCTAGGAATTATTGATTTTTCATAAAAAATCTGTATTATTATCTAGTAGAGTACGAATAGATAATTAGTGAGGTAACGATACTATATGAAAGATAATATTTGGCGTAATGATGAAGAATATATGAGTTATGTCGGGAGCTTGTTGGAAACTAAAGAAGTTCAAAAACTTGCTAATTATACCCAACATCATTTTTCTACTCGTTTAGAGCATGTGATAACTGTTTCTTATGTAAGTTATCGAATTGCTAAGACATTAGGTTGGAATGCTAAAGCTGTAGCTCGTGCAGGGTTATTACATGATTTGTTCTATTATGATTGGAGAACTACAAAATTTGATCGTGGTACACATGCTTGGATTCATCCTAGAATAGCAGTTAGAAATGCAGAAAAATTAACAAAATTAAGTGATTTAGAAAAAGATATTATTATTAAACACATGTGGGGAGCTACATTGTGCCCTCCAAAGTATAAAGAAGGTTATATTGTAACTATTGTAGATAAGTACTCTGCTACAGCGGAATATTCAGAGCACTTAGTACAAAAAGTTGAGAAACTATTTAGAGGAAGAAAAAATAGTACAGCGTTTGACTTTGAAAAAGTAAGTAAATAGTGTAAAATGTCCTTAGGGCAGTATTAGTGGCCTTTGCTATAATGCAAAGGTTATTTTGTTAGATTTATTTACTTCTAGTAACAAATTAGATTTGACTAGTAAAGTATTGATCCAAAAATATATTTGAAAGGAGTGAGCTTTATGCCAGTGGATACTGAAAATAATTACACACTTTGTCCTAAATTTACAAAGACTTTTGGAATCTTGGGAAGAAAATGGAACGGTTTGATTATTGAAGTTTTATTGGAAAAAGGCCCTCAAAGATTCAGAAATTTAGCTGATAGCGTTGATAAATGTAGTGACAGAGTGATGGTAGAAAGACTAAAAGAACTTGAAGATGAAGGTTTAGTAGAAAGAATGGCACAACCAGGTAGTACACGTGTCTTATACAAATTAACTCCTCAAGGTGAAGACTTGAAAGAAATCATGTCTGATATTCATAAATGGTCTGATAAATGGTATTCTGTCGAAGATTGTGCTAATAGTTAATTTTATTTCATTGATAAGCCCTTGACTAAAATCAGTAATATAGTTTAAACTAAAAGGCATAATATTAAAGATGTAGATGGAAAAGAGTAAGATAAAGTAATATTTTAAGAGAGAAATTAGTTTTGGTGAGATAATTTCAATATTTTTTATCTGAAGTTCACTTCCGGAATCGCTATCGGAATACGATTTAAGTTGAAAGATAGAACGTTGATGCTACGTTAAAGGCATATTAGAGTGTTGTTGTACAATTTTGTATAACAAAACAAGGGTGGTACCGCGAGCCTCGTCCCTTTTGGTAGGGATGAGGCTTTTTTATTTGAAAAAATCAAAGAAAGGAACATAGCAATGAATCTTAAAGAAAAGCTTGCTGAGCTAAAAGAACAAGGATTAGCGGAAATAAAAGAAGCAAAAGACTTAAAGAAAATTAACGATATTCGTGTAAGTTTGTTAGGTAAGAAAGGTCCAATCACTGAAGTTTTACGTGGAATGCGTGATTTGAGTGCGGAGGAACGTCCAAAAGTGGGACAATTTGCTAATGCAATTAGAGATGAATTGACTCAAGCATTGGCCGATAAGAAAGATGAAATTGAAGTTATAAAAATGGCTAAAAAGCTGGAAAAAGAAACAATTGATGTAACTTTACCAGGTGTGCCAGTAACTACAGGTAATACACATATTATTACACAAATAATTGATCAAATAGAAAAATTATTCTTGGGAATGGGATTCCAAGTTGTTGATGGTCCTGAAGTAGAAGAAGATCATTATAACTTTGAAATGCTTAACTTACCTCAAGATCACCCAGCACGTGATATGCAAGATACTTTCTATATTACTGAAAAGATTTTAATGAGAACTCAAACATCTCCTGTACAAGCTCGTACAATGGAAAAACATGACTTTAGCAAGGGGCCACTTAAAATGATTTCTCCAGGTAAGGTTTACCGTAGAGATACTGACGATGCAACTCATTCTCATCAATTCCATCAAGTAGAAGGACTTGTTATAGATAAGCATATTACTATGGCTGATTTAAAGGGTACTTTGCAATTAATTGCACGTACTATTTTCGGTGAAGATAGAGAAATCAGAATGCGTCCAAGTTATTTCCCATTTACAGAACCATCTGCTGAAATTGATGTTTCATGTTTTAAGTGTAATGGTAAAGGTTGTTCTGTATGTAAATACACTGGATGGATCGAAGTTCTAGGTGCTGGAATGGTACATCCTAACGTATTGGAAATGGCAGGAGTAGATTCCAATGTTTATGGCGGATTTGCATTCGGTTTAGGACCAGATAGATTTGCAATGTTGAAATATGGTGTAGACGATATCAGAGAGTTCTATCTAAATGATGTTCGTTTCTTAAGTCAATTTTCACAGAAGGGATAGTATAAAATGAAAGTTTCTACAAAATGGTTAAACGATTATGTAAAAGTAGATGATTTAGCTGTTGAAGAATTAGCTGAAAAAATTGAAAGAACAGCAGTTGAAGTGGATGAAACATACAGACTTGAAGAAGGATTAAAAAAGATTGTTGTCGGTAAAACTTTAGAAGTTGTAAAGCATCCAGATTCCGATCACTTAAATATTTGTCAAGTTGATGTAGGTGACGATGAACCAATTCAAATCATATGTGGAGCTCCTAATATTGCTGCTAATCAAAAAGTTATCGTAGCACTTTCAGGTGCAAGAATTGCCGGGAATGTTAAAATTAAGCGCGGTAAAATGAGAGGTCAAGTATCTAATGGTATGATTTGTGCTTTACAAGAAATTGGCTTTTCAGAAAGTGTTGTTCCTAAAGAATATGCTGACGGAATTTATGTATTACCAGAATCTGCTGTTCCTGGAGAACCTGTATATAATTATCTAGGAATGGACGAAGATATAATTGACGTTGACGTAACACCTAACCGTGGTGATATGTTAAGTATGCGTGGAGTTGCACGAGATGTAGCTGCTGTTTATGGTAGAGAATTAACTTTACCAATGGGAACTGTTAACGAAGATGATGGATTACATATTGAAGACTATTTGTCAGTAAAGGCAGATAAAGAATTAGCTCCAGCTTATAAACTACGAGTTATTGATAATGTTACTGTTAAACCTAGTCCTATGTGGTTACAAAAACGCTTATGGAATGCTGGTGTAAGACCTATTAATAATGTTGTTGATGTTACTAACTACATTTTGATGGATTATGGTCAACCACTTCATGCTTTTGACTACAATAAGATTAATTCAAAAGAATTAGTAGTAAGATTAGCTGAACAAGGAGAAAAAATCACAACTCTAGACGATCAAGAACGTGAATTACAATCTGGAGATATTGTTATTACTAACGGTAAGGATCCAATTGCTTTAGCTGGTGTGATGGGTGGAGCTAATACAGAAGTTGATGACAATACTACAACCGTAGTACTTGAATCTGCAATGTTTGATTCATCAAGCATCAGAAAAACTTCTCGTCGTGAAAATCTTCATTCCGAAGCATCAATGCGTTTTGAAAGAGGAATTAATCGTGGAACAATCGAAGAAGCATTAGATTATGCTGCTAATTTGATTGCGGAATTAGGCGATGGTAAGGTAGCTACTGGAATTGCGCAAGAACAAGATATAGATGTTCAAGATACTACAGTAGAAATTTCCTTAGAAAAAATAAATAATGTCTTAGGAACAGATTTATCAGTTGCTGATGTGACAGATATTTTTGAACGTTTAGGATTTAAGGTTGAAGAAAATGCTGGCGAGTTTGTTGTAAATGTGCCTCCGTTTAGATGGGATATTAGCATTCCTGCAGATTTAATAGAAGAAGTAGCACGTATTTATGGTTATGACAATATTCCAGCTACTTTACCAGTAGGTCCAACTACTCCAGGACACTATACTTACGAACAACAAGTAATTCGTAACACACGTGCAATTCTTGAGGCTTCTGGATTAACACAAGCTATTTCTTATGGGCTCACAACTAAAGTTAAAGCTGAAAGATTTGCTTTTGAACCAGCAATGAAGTCAACAGAATTAGATTTTCCAATGAGTTCTGATCATACAACAGTTCGAATGAACCTAATTTCTGGATTATTAGATGATGTTTCATACAATAAGGCTAGAAAAGTTGAAAATGTAGCTCTCTACGAACAAGGAAGAGTATTCTTCAGAGATGAAGATTCAGAACGACCAAGAGAAGTGGAACATGTTGCTGCAGCTATGACTGGATTAATTGAAGATGCAACTTGGCATGATAAGAAACGTCCAGTTGACTTCTATGTAATTAAAGGAATTGTTCAAAATCTATTGGATAAAGTAGGAGTAGGTTCTAGAGTTGTTTATACAGCTACGGCAGAACATGAGGAAATGCATCCAGGACGTACAGCAAATATTTATATTGATGGTGAATTTATTGGATTTGTTGGTGAAGTTCATCCAACTTTAGCTAAAGAATACAATTTAGATAGAGTTTATGTATTTGAATTAGACTTACAAAAAGTTATGGAACTTTCTAAAGATCTTGAAGTTTATGAACCAGTATCTAAATTCCCTGCAATTAAGCGTGATATTGCTTTACTAGTTGCTGAAGATATTCAAAACAGTGATATCATTAAAACAATCAAAGAAAATGGCGGGGCTAACTTAGCATCTGTAAATATCTTTGATGTTTATGCTGGTGAAAAGATTGACTTAGGATTCAAGTCTTTAGCTTATACTTTAACTTTCGAAAATAAAGAACGTACATTAACGGATGATGAAGTAAATAAAGCATTTGATAAAGTAGTTAATAAATTACAAGAAAATTATAAAGCTGTAATTCGTTAAGATTAAGTACAGAGTGTCGTTGAATCAAGAATAGATTTGACGACATTTTTTGAGAGTTTAATAATAAGACAAAATTCTAAATATAGATGAAAAAACGTATTAATTTTAGTATAATCATTAAGTAAGACTGTATAGTCTAAGGAGGAAAAACCTTGAAAAATGATAATACGAATTATCCAAGCCGTTCTGAAAAATTGAAAAAGCAACGTGGAATAGCTGGTAAAATTGTTTCATGGATTGTTGGAATTTTAGTGGTATTAGTAGTTTTGATGGGAGTGATGGGATATAAGTATATTCATTCTTCTTTACAACCATTGAACGCCAATAGTACTAAAAAAGTAGAAGTGAAAATTCCAATAGGAAGTTCCAATAAGCAAATTGGAGATATTTTAGAGAAAAATAATATTATTAAGAGTGGTATTGTTTTTGATTATTATGTAAAGACTAACAAAGTAGGTAATTTCAAAGCTGGATATTATCAATTAAGTCCGTCAATGACTTTGGATGAAATTGCAAAGAAATTACAACAAGGTGGTCAAAGTAATCCCCATTCTAATGGCACAATTCTAATTAAAGAAGGTGCTAGCATAGATCAAGTTGCTGATGTAGTTCAAAAGAATACTAAGTTTAAAAAGCAAGATTTTCTAAAGCTAATGAATGATGCAAACTTTTTGAATGAGTTAAAGAACAAATATCCGCAATTGCTATCTTCTGCTGTTGATGCTAAAGATACAAAATATAAGTTGGAAGGATATTTGTATCCCGCAACATATACAGTTGGAAAGCATGATAATTTGAAAGCAGTAGTTGAACAAATGGTAGCTAAGACTAATATGGAAATGAAACCATATTTTGATAAAATTTCAAAATCAAAATATTCAGTTCAACAAGTTTTAACATTGGCATCGCTAGTAGAAAAAGAATATGGTAGTGCTGATGATAGAGGTAAAATTGCCGGAGTATTTGAAAATCGTTTAGAACAAGATATGCCGTTACAATCTGATGTAGCTATCCATTATGCTTTAAATAACAGTAAATCAACTGTATCATATGATGATTTAGAAGTTGATTCTCCATATAATCTCTATAAAAATAAGGGATTAGGCCCAGGACCATTTAATAATCCAAGTATTGATTCTGTAAAGGCTGTTTTAAACCCTGTTGATAAAGACAAAGGATATTTATATTTCGTAGCGAATATTAAGACAAAGAAAGTATATTTCTCTAAGACATATGCTGAACATCAAAAGAATGTTAAAAAGTTGCAAAAAGCAAATGGATATGAAAATTAATTAGTAGAGGGAGAGAACAATAATGGCAAATAGGGAAAATAAACCAGTAATAATAGGTGTAACAGGTGGATCAGGTTCTGGTAAGACAACTGTTAGTCGAGCAATTTTTGAACAACTACATGGTCACTCATTATTGATGTTACAAGAAGATTCTTACTATAATGATCAAAGTGACATGCCTTTTGAAGAACGCATAAAGACAAACTACGATCATCCTAATGCATTTGATACTGAGTTGTTGGTTAAGCAATTAAAAGATTTATTAGATTGGAAAACCATTGAAAAACCTATTTATGATTATACAGAGCATACTAGAAGTTCAGAGGTTGAAAAGGTTGAGCCTAAGGAAGTAATCATTCTAGAAGGTATTCTAGTATTGAATGATCCGGCTTTGAGAGACTTGATGGATATTAAAATTTTTGTAGATACTGACGATGATATCCGTATTATCAGACGTATTCAAAGAGATATCGAAGAACGTGGTCGCTCATTGCAATCAGTTATTGATCAATATAAATCAACTGTAAAACCAATGTACCATCAATTTATCGAACCAACTAAGCGTTATGCTGATATTATTGTCCCTGAAGGTGGAGAAAACCAAGTTGCTATTGACTTGTTAGTTACTAAAGTTAGAGATATTTTAAGAAAACGAGAAAAATAATTTTGAGGTGAATAAAATGGCAGAAAAAACATTTCCTATGACTTTAGAAGGTAAAGAAAAATTAGAACAAGAATTAGAAGAATTACGTACTACTAAACGTGCAGAAATTATTGAACGTATTAAGATAGCTCGTTCATTCGGTGACTTATCTGAAAACTCAGAATATGAATCTGCAAAAGATGAACAAGCATTTATGGAAGCTAGAATTAAAGAAATTCAAAATATGCTAAACCATGCAGAAATTATCGACAATAAGTCAATTGATGAAAATGAAGTTGCAGTAGGTAAGACAGTTACATTCCAAGAAGATGATGATGAACCAGAAACATATCAAATCGTAGGTGCTGCAGAAGCAGATCCATTTGAAGGTAAAATCTCAAACGAATCTCCAATTGCAAGTGGATTAATTGGACATAAGTTAGGCGATGTAGTATCCATCGACACACCAGGTGGAACTATGCAAGTAAAAATTATTGATGTTAAATAATAACAAGTAAAGAATTATGAAAATCATAGCCTCTATCAATTTTTAATAGATGGTTATGATTTTCATTTTATATAGAAAAAAATAAAGCCCAAGTATATCTTAATTAATATACTCTGGGCTTTATCACTTTTCTTATAGTAAGGAAAGTATCCAGCAAGAAATAACACTGACCAAAATACTAAGTGACATTAGAATTAAATTTTCTTTTACAGTACCGATACTTCTTTGAATGTTATGTATGAATAGTACTAAAAAGAATAAACTAGAAAATAGAAATAAAAAATAAATAAATTGTAAAGAAGCAAAATAAATTAATATACAAAATGATACTAATAAAATAATGTTTCTAGCATTTTTATACCAAGACAAACTTCCAAAAAAAGCTACCTGATATGAAAATGTAGGAGTCTGAGCCAAACTATTAATTTTTAGCAGTGTTATTAAGAGCCAAAAAATGTATAAAGCTAAGCCGAGAAATACCAAGTCTAGCCCTCCTTAATAAGTTTATTAATTAGCTTCTACAAATAATTTAGTTAATTTTTCCATGAATTCATCTAAAAACTTATCTTTGTTAACGCCAATTGCGGCTTTACTTATAGGATTTGGGTTGTTTACTTTAGTTTCATCCCCAATTGTTCTTCCTGCATAAGGGCCTTCAGTATCAACCTTCATATCTAAAGCAAGTGTTGTAACTAAGGATGGTTCGACGGCTACACCTACAGCTAAAGGATCATGAAGAGCACAACCACCAAGGTGTGGACTTGTTACTTTATATGCGTCAATGTAGTAGTCGACGATATCAGCATATTTTTGACCAGCAAATGTACCTAAGTCACGCCATTTTTGAGTTTCTTTTGTAGTTAACAAGGTACGAGTTGTAACGTCTAAACCAACCATAGTAAGAGGAATACCACTTCTAAATACAAAATCTGCTGCTTCAGGATCTTGATTAATGTTAGCTTCAGTAACAGGGTTAACATTACCAGGAACTGTTAAAGCACCACCCATGAGTGTTACGCGACCAACTAAATTAATAATTTCAGGATCCTTTTTGATAGCTGCTGCTAGATTAGTTAATGGACCAGTTGGAACAATTAAAAGTTTTTTGCCATATTTGTGAGCTGCTTCAATAAAGAAGTCAGGACCATTCATAGTTTCAACTTTTCTTTTAGCAGTAGGAATTTCAACTTCTCCAATACCATTTTTACCGTGGATTTGAGCACTAATTGGCATAACATCGAAATGATCAGTAGTTGATGAATGAGATAGTCCTTGATAAACAGGAACTTCAGTATGTCCCAACATTTCAAGTAAATCTAAACTATTTTGTACACCTTGTTCAACTAAGATATTTCCGTATGATCCAACAATACCAATTAAGTCACTTTCAGGTGTTGCTAAAGCATATGCGATTGCTAGTGCATCATCAATACCGGTATCTAAATCTAAAATCATTTTATATTCAGCCATAAATAAGACTCCTTAAATATTTATTATGTTAATATTCGTTTTATTGTTATATTATATCATTTTTATACTTCATAATACTATGCTTAATTACATGTTTTGTAAGGAAAATAAGGGAAATTAAAATTTAAAAACGAAAATTAATAGTAAAAATAAGAAAAATATAGAGATAAAGCTTAGTAAAATACGAATAATACAATAAAAGTTGGATAATGATAATATTATAATGTATTATAGAAAGTAAATATAAATAGGGTATGGGGGAAGTAAAATTGGTAGAAGCAGCGGATTTAAATTCTTTCTTAAAAGAAACAGTGAAAACACTAGATTTTGACGGTGATATATTCGTTAATTGGAATAAGAAAGATAGACAATTTGAAATAGAACTAACTTTTTATGCTGAAAATAAAGAGGCAACTTTATTAACTGATACTTTAGGTGTGGAGTCAACTGAGCCAGTAGTTACTTTTGTAGATGAAATATTAATCTATGATAAAAATCGTGAGAAAAATTTTGATGCAGATGACTATTTGGTATGTTTGCCTTATGATGGTAAGAATGGTTGGTCTTTAGCAGAAGCAAAAGCCTTTGTATCATATTTACAAATAGTATTGGATAATGGTGAGTCAGATTTATTAGATTTCCTAACAGATGATGAAAAAGAAATTTTTGAATTGGTCTGGTCTGAAGATGAGTATAAAAAGATTATTGATTCAAATATGCTAAGTTTACCTAATCCAAATAATAGGATTAAATACCCTAAGTTTTAGAAAGGATGAGCTGACGTTGGAATGGAACGAGTTAAGTGTAACTACAACTAATGAAGCAATTGACGCAGTAGTTAACATATTAATGGAAAATGGTGCTGGTGGCGTTCAAATTGATGATAGTGAAGGCTTAGAAAAAGTAAAGGTAATTACTTATTTTCCTAGTAAATTAGGCTTAGTTGAATTAATTCCAGGATTAGAAGAAAAGATAAAGAAATTAAATAACTTTGGTCTGAATCCAGGAGAAGCCAAAGTGTCATTGACTAATTTACAAGATGATGCTTGGGTAGATTTATGGAAGAAATATTATCATCCGGTTAGATTGACTAAGTATCTAACAATTGTACCGAGCTGGGAAGAATATCAAAAAGAACAAGAAGATGAGATCTTAATAAGACTAGATCCAGGTAGAGCATTTGGAACAGGTACACATCCTACTACTCAACTGGCTTTACAGGCATTGGAAACATCTGTACGAGGTAATGAGAGTATGATTGATGTAGGAACAGGATCTGGTGTCTTAAGTATAGCAGCAAGACATTTTGGTGTTGATAAGGTATATGCTTATGATATTGATGATAATGCTGTCACAGCTGCTAAAGAAAATTTTGTACTAAATCCAATTAGCAATAATATTGAAGTTAAACCTAATAATTTATTAGAAGGTGTACATAAGAATGTAGATTTAATAGTAGCTAATATTCTAGCAGAAATTATAGTTCCATTAATTCCTCAAGCTAAGTCAAATCTTAAAGATGGTGGTATCTTCATTACATCTGGTATTATAAATGATAAGAAAGAATTAATCTTAACAGAATTAGAACAAAATGGTTTTGTTGTAGATGAAATTTTGAATAAAAAAGATTGGTACTCAATTATTGCACATAAACCAGTTAAGGGGGATATTTAATGCAACGATATTTTGCTGATTCTAAGATTACAACTGAATATCAACTCACACCGGAAATTTATAAACATGCAATTAAGGTTTTGAGAATGAAAGTTGGAGATGTTTTTGAATTAGTTGATGATGTCGAAGTTGTTCATAAGATGGAAATTACAAAAATTGAAGATGGAAAAGCAAAAGCAACTTCAGTCGAGGTTATTCCGTCAGATGTAGAACTTCCAGCAGATGTTACTATCGCTTGTGGAATATCTAAAAATGATAAAGCTGATTGGATAGTACAAAAGGGTACTGAAATGGGTGCTACTAAATTTATCTTTTTTGTAGGTGATTATTCTGTTGCAAAATGGGATAAAAAAAGAAGTAGCAAGAAAGTACAAAGGTTACAAAAAATTGCAAGAAGTGCAGCTGAACAGTCTCATAGGACGAAAATTCCTGAAGTAACTTTTGTAGAAAAGTTGAAAGATATAGATTTTGAAAAAAATGATGCTAGAATTGTTGCATATGAAGAATCAGCTAAAAAAGGTGAAAGTGGAAACTTGTTTAAGATTTTAAATAAGAAACCTAGCAATATCATTGCTATTTTTGGTCCTGAAGGTGGAATTTCTCCAAAAGAGATAGAATTTTTAGAAGCAAATAGTTTTATTTTAGCTGGTTTAGGTCCAAGAATTATGCGAGCAGAAACTGCACCATTATATTTTTTAGCAAGTTTATCATTTGCTTTGGAGTTAAGTTGAGATTAGTTGAAAAAATTATTGGGTGTTGAGGTGAGATTTATGAAAAAAGAAACAATTTGGTCAGCTCAAGATGTAATTGATATGTGCAAAGGGTACATGAATGAAAATCATGTTAAATTTGTTGAAAAAGCGTGTGAATTTGCCACTTATGTTCATAGTGAGCAAGTTAGAAAATCTGGTGAACCTTATATAATCCATCCAATTCAAGTTGCCGGAATTTTAGCAAACTTAAAAATGGATCCAGAAACTGTTAGTGCTGGTTTCTTACACGATGTTGTTGAAGACACAAAGGTTACACTAGGAGATATTGGTGAATTATTTGGAAAAGATGTAGAAGTTATTGTAGATGGTGTAACAAAGTTAAGTAAAATAAGATATAAATCTCATCAAGAACAGTTAGCTGAAAATCATCGTAAATTATTGTTGGCGATGTCTAAAGATTTACGTGTAATTATTGTCAAACTAGCTGACAGGTTACATAATATGCGAACTTTGAGTCATTTAAGACCAGATAAGCAAAGAAGAATAGCAAATGAAACCCTTGAAATTTATGCTCCATTAGCTGATAGATTAGGTATTAGTACAATTAAATGGGAATTACAAGATATGTCTTTGCGTTATCTAAATCCTCAACAATATTATCGTATTGTACATTTGATGAACTCTAAACGTGAAGAAAGAGTTCATTATATTGATGAAGTGATTGTTGAAATTAAGAAAGCAATCGCAGAATTGAATATTGAATATGATATATATGGTAGACCTAAGCACATATATTCAATTTACCGAAAGATGAGAGATCAACATAAGCAATTCAGTCAAATATATGATCTTTCTGCAGTACGTGTAATTGTAAAGAGCATTAAAGATTGTTATGCAGTTTTAGGAGCTATCCATACTCGTTGGAAACCAATGCCAGGTCGTTTTAAAGACTATATTGCTATGCCTAAAGCTAATATGTATCAATCTTTACATACAACAGTTATCGGCCCTAATGGTAGACCTTTTGAAGTTCAAATAAGAACTGAAGAAATGCATCGCGTGGCTGAATATGGTATTGCTGCACATTGGGCATATAAAGAAGGACGTAAAGATGCAGTTCCTCAAACAACTACTGGAACGAAGTTGAACTTGTTTAAAGAAATTCTAGAATTACAAAAAGAGTCAAACGATGCTTCCGAATTTATGGAAAGTGTTAAAGGTGACTTGTTTAGTGATCGAGTTTATGTCTTTACTCCTAAAGGTGATGTGTTTGAATTACCAAAAGGCTCAGGCCCATTGGATATGGCATATAGTATCCATACTGAAATTGGTGCTCATACAACTGGAGCAAAGGTCAATGGTAAGATTCGACCTCTTGACTATCAATTGAAGAACGGGGATATTGTAGACATTTTAACTTCACAAAATTCTGCAGGTCCTAGTCAAGACTGGTTAGATTTAGTACACACAAGCAAGGCTAGAAATAAAATTAAACACTTTTTCAAGAAACGCGATCGTGAAGAAAATATTGAAAAAGGTAGAGAAATACTAATTCAAGAATTAACCAATGCAGGATATAATGCTAAAGATGTTTTAAATGATAATATGGCTAAATGTTTAGAGAAAAAGCAATTTAAGAAAGCCGACGATTTGTATGCTTCCATTGGTTCTGGTGATACTGCACCAGTTGGAATTGTTAATATTTTAACAGCAGATCTTAGAAAGAAAGCCGACGATGATAGAAAACGCCAAGAAGAAAAGGCATTATTGGAAAATCATCAAGAAATTAATAATGATACAAAGGAAAATAAGAAGTCTAAGCAAGAAAGTGGTATCTTAATTGAAGGTATTGATAATTTACTTGTTAGATTAAGTCATTGTTGTAATCCAGTTCCAGGTGATGATATTGTTGGATATATTACTAAGGGTCGTGGAGTTTCTGTTCATCGAGTTGAATGTCCTAATGTGAAAGCGGCCGAAAGCCAAGGAACTAGATTAATAGATGTTTCTTGGAATATCTTACCTGACGATAGAGCTTACTATAATGCTGATTTAGAAGTTCAAGGATATAATAGAGATGGCTTGTTAAATGATATACTTCAAGCAATCAACAATAACACTAAGAGTCTGAATTCTGTAAATGGACGAATTGATCATAATAAGATGGCAAATATTTCTGCTACGATTGGTGTTAAAGATAAGGAACATCTCCAAAGAATTATTGATAGAATAAAGAATATTCCGGATGTTTATATGGTTAAACGTCCAATACATTAGAGGGTGTTGTTTAAATGAGAGTATTATTGCAAAGAGTAAAGCAAGCATCGGTTGAAATAGATGGAAACGTAAATGGTGAAATCGGACAAGGATTATTGTTATTAGTAGGTTTTACTGAAAATGATGGCGATAAGGAAATTGAATATTTAGCAAGAAAAGTTTTAAACGCTAGAATATTTAGTGATGCTGATGATAAGATGAATTTAAACTTACAGCAAGTATCAGGTAGTATTTTGTCTATTTCGCAATTTACTTTATATGCACAAACTCGTAAAGGAAACCGACCTAGCTTTACAAGAGCCCAAAATCCAGATATAGCTAGCAAGAATTATGATAAGTTTAACGAAAAGTTACGCGAATCAGGTGTACAAGTTGAAACTGGAATTTTTGGAGCTGATATGCAGGTATCATTAGTTAATGATGGACCTGTGACAATTATGTATGATACTGATGAGGAATAAGAGTATGGAGTATAAGAATTATTTTTGGGATTTTGATGGAACTTTATACAACAGCTATCCTGGTATGGTTCGAGCATTTGTAGAAACTTTGAAAACTCAAGAAATAGAGTTAGATAGTAAAGAAGTCTATAAAATTATGCGCGAAGCTTCTGTTAGAAAAGCTTTTAAGTTATATGGCGAAAATCTAGACATACCAAAGCTACGTCAAATGTATCATTCTTTTGAAGAACAATATCAAGATAAAATGCGTCTCTTTGATGGTGCTGCAGATGTTTGTCGTAAGATAAAAGAAAATGGTGGTAGAAACTTTCTATTAACACATCGTGACAGTAGTGCCTTGAATATTTTAAAAAGAGATAATCTTTGGTCTTATTTTGATGATTTTGTAACTGCAGATAATGATTTTGCTCGTAAGCCAGATCCAGAATCTTTGTTATACTTGGTTAGTAAGTATAATTTAAAAGTTGAAGAATCAGTGATGATTGGAGATAGAGAACTTGATATCGCAGCAGGCCATAATGCTGGAATGTCGGGAATTCTATTTGATCCGGATAAGCTACTTCATCAAGATTATAATGCAGATAGATTGGTATACAGTTTATCGGATATATTGAAGTAAATTAACTTGAGTCATATTACTTAGAGGTTATATGACTCATTTTTGATAGGAAAGGTGTAATCTACAATGTGGTTATATATACCGATGATTATTATTTTGATTATTGCAGACCAGGGTCTAAAGTTCTGGATTTCCGCAAATATTAAATTAGGAACCAGCCAAGTAATTTTACCTAATGTTTTAGCTTTAACAAATGTTAGAAATAATGGAGCTGCTTGGAGTGTTCTAAGTGGACAACAATGGTTCTTTACAGTCATTACAATAGTTGCTCTAGGTTTGATGGGATATTTCTTCTGGAAATTGAAAAATGATAATTTATATATGTTGGCAATTTCATTATTAATTGCTGGTACGTTGGGCAATTTTATTGATAGAATTCGTTTAGGTTACGTTGTTGATATGTTTGAAACATTATTTATGAATTTTCCAATTTTTAATGTAGCAGATATGTGTCTAACGTTTGGTGTAATTATAGTAATAATAGCATTAATAAAGGATGAAAAAGATGAGTGATTATAAAGTATTAGCAGATAAGACTGGTAGATTAGATAAAGTTGTTACTAATATTTTTACAGATTATACTCGATCTCAATTAAAAAAGATGATTGACGATGGAAATATCAAGGTAAATGGAGATGTGAAAAAAGCTAATTATAAAGTCAATTTAGGCGATGAAATAACTTTTGATAAGCCAGAAGTAAAGAAATTATCTTTAGAACCTGAAAATATTCCGTTAGATATTGTTTATGAAGATGATGATGTAATTGTTGTAAATAAGCCTCAAGGAATGGTTGTGCATCCATCTCCTGGACATTTTGAACATACTCTAGTAAATGCATTACTATACCATTCACCATTATCTACTATTAACGGTACTTATCGTCCAGGTATTGTTCATAGAATAGATAAGGATACTTCAGGATTATTGATGGTCGCTAAAAATGATATGGCACATCAAAGCTTAGCGAAGCAATTAAAAGATAAGACTAATACACGTGAGTATGTAGCTTTAGTTCACGGAAATATCAAAGAAGATAGTGGTACTATTGATGCACCGTTAGGAAGAAGTAAAGTTGATCGTAAGAAACAAGCAGTAGTTAAGGATGGAAGAAATGCAGTAACCCACTTTGAAGTTTTGAAACGTTATGGAGATTATACTTTAGTTAAATGTGTCTTAGAAACTGGACGAACACATCAGATTAGAGTTCATATGAAATATATAGGGCATCCTTTAGTTGGAGATCAATTGTATGGTCCAAGAAAGACATTAGGAAATAGTGGCCAATTTTTACATGCTGAGAAACTAGGCTTTATTCATCCAAGAACAAATGAATACTTAGAATTCACAGCACCACTACCAGAAAACTTCAAAAAGCTATTAGAATCGCTTGACAAACGGTAGCTTTTACAGTATCTTAATTTAAGAAGAATAGAGTCCTTTAAACTAGTCCCGTGAGGCTGAAAAGGTATAATGCTTATTTAAGCTTATAGTGTATATTAATATAAAAATGAAATTAATACGCGGACTAGGACTAATTTGTTCTAGTCCTTTTATTTTTTCAGCTAAGCAATAGTTAATGGCTCGAATATTTAAGGAGGATGATTTTAATGGCAAAACAAATTTATGATTCAATGGCGATGAAGCGTGCGCTAACTAGAATGACTTATGAAATCATTGAAAAAAATAAAGGAATTGATGATTTAGTTCTAGTAGGGATCAAGACAAGAGGTGTTTATCTAGCACAAAGAATAGCTGATAGATTGAAACAATTGGAAAATGCTGAAGTTCCTGTTGGACAATTAGATATTACACTTTACCGTGATGACAGACATGATGCATCACTAGCACAAGATCCAGTAGTAAATGAAGCAGACTTAGGTTTTGATATTAAAGATAAACATGTAATTTTGGTCGATGATGTGTTATTTACAGGAAGAACAATTAGAGCTGCTTTAGATGCTTTAATGGATATTGGTAGACCTAAGAAGATCAATTTAGCTGTATTAGTAGATAGAGGACATCGTGAATTACCAATTAGAGCAGATTTTGTTGGTAAGAATATTCCAACTGCTATGGATGAACAAGTAGCAGTTTATGTAGACGAAGTTGATGGAAAAGATGGAATCGAATTAAAGAAACTATAAAATAAAGATATGAGGCTAATTTAATCATGAAAAACGAGAAATTCAGAAACCCTGAGGCAATTCTTGACGTTCAAGATAAACCAACTTTTCCTCAGTGGTTACTTCTATCAGTCCAACATTTGTTTACAATGTTTGGTTCAACTGTTTTAGTACCTTTATTAATTGGTATGAATCCAAGTATCGCTTTGTTTAGTTCAGGGGTAGGTACTTTGGTATATATTCTTTGTACAAGAGCTAAGATTCCGGCATACTTAGGATCAAGTTTTGCCTTTATTATGACAATGCAGGCTTTGATGAAATCTGAAGGATATCCTGCAGTAGGTCAAGGCGCAATTGCAGCAGGTTTAGTTTATGTTATTGTTTCCTTGATTATAGGAAAGTTTGGTTCACAATGGGTAGATAAGGTTTTACCACCAGTTGTTGTAGGTCCTATCGTTATAGTTATTGGATTATCATTAGCTACAACTGCAGCTAACGATGCAATGTTCAATAATAACCATTATGATCTTAAATACTTTGGAGTAGCAATTTTCACTTTAGTTGCAACAATTATCTTTAACATGTTCTTACGTGGATTTTCAAGTATGATTCCGGTACTTTTAGGTATAATTGTAGGTTACATTTTCGCTGTTTTCATGGGAATTGTTGATTTATCTGGTGTGGCAGCAGCAAAATGGTTCTCTCTACCTGCATTTGACGTAATGTTTGTTAATTATGACTTTAAGTGGTATCCAGGAGCAATCATTGGAATGGCACCAATTGCCTTTGTTACTATGACTGAGCACATGGGACACGTTATGGTTTTGAATAAATTAACTAAGCGTAATTTCTTCAAGAATCCAGGATTACACCGTACATTGTTAGGTGACGGTTTATCTAGTGTAATTGCTGGTTTTGTTGGTGGTCCTCCAACAACATCTTACGGCGAAAACATTGGTGTGTTAGCTATGACAAAGATTCATAGTGTTTGGGTGCTTGCAGGAGCTGCTTTCTTCGCTATTTTATTCAGTTTCTGTGGTAAAATTGCTGCTTTGATTCAATCTATTCCAACTCCTGTAATTGGTGGTATTTCATTCCTATTATTCGGTATGATTGCTGCAAATGGATTACGAATTTTAGTTGATAATAAAATAAACTTTGAAGCAAAAAGAAATTTGATTATTACAGCTGTTATCTTGGTTGTCGGAATTGGTGGTACTTATTTGAAGTTAGGTAATTTCCAACTTACAAGTATTGCTTTATCAACAATCTTTGGAATTGTTTTAAACTTAATTTTACCAAAGAAAGCAGCTAGTGAAGCTGAACATGAGAAAAAGATAAGAATGGATATTTAACCTTTTTTATCGATACGCTATAATAATAGTTGTGAATAATATCATGTTGGGAGTGAGGCTTTTGAAACGATTACTTATTCTAGAAGATGGTAGTACATTTTTAGGAGAAGGTTTTGGTTCACAAATAAATTCAACTGGTGAGGTGGTATTAACCACTGCAATGACTGGTTATCAAAAGGTTGTCACATCCCCAACGTATGCAAATCAAATAATTGTTTTTACGACACCTGTACTGGGAACATATGGGACAAACATTGATGATTTAGAATCATTGCAACCAGTCTGTAAAGGTGTCGTTTGTCATACATATACTGATAGCATGAATGTGTCGAGTCCGCAGTCATTTTCAGATTACTTAAAGAATCAAGATATTCCTGGAATTTATGGCATTGATACACGAAAATTAGTAAGAATTTTATCAAAACATAATGGAATAATGAAAGGAAGTATTATTGACGCTGAAAACGATCTAGAACATGCTTTTGATCAATTACATGCAACTGTATTAACTGACCAATTAGTAGATATGGTTTCTACCAGTAAACCATATCCTAATCCTGATACCGGAAGAAATATAGTCTTAGTTGATTATGGAGTAAAACATAGTGTATTGCGTCAATTATCACGTATGAATTGCAATACAATTATTGTTCCATACACTGCGACATTTCAAGAAATTAAAAATCTTTGTCCGGATGGTGTGCTATTATCCAATGGACCTGGGAACCCATATACTTTAGAAGATTCATTTGAAACAATTAGACAAATTCAGGCTAATTATCCGACATTTGCAATAGGATTGGGACATCAATTATTGGCTATTGCAAATGGAGCTAAAGTAAAGGAATTACCACGTGCACATCGAGGATTGAATTTTCCAGTTATTGAAATTGCAACTGGTAGAATTATAACAGTTGCACAAAATCATAGTTACATAGTCGATGAAAGTTCCTTACCTAAGGATAACTTAATTGTAACTCACAAAGATTTAAATAGTGGGTGGATTGAAGGTATTAAGCATCGAAAATATCCAACTTTTTCTGTTCAATTTGAACCAGAAGGAGCTCCAGGTCCTAGTGATGGAACAGATGTATTCTATGATTTTATGCATTTAATTGACATAAGGAAGGATAAGATAAATGCTATTAGAGAGTCAAAATAAAAAAATTATTGTCTTAGGCTCATATAATAGTGGAGCTTTAAGTGCAATTTATACACTAAGCAAACAAGGATACAAACCGATTCTGGTTGCTCCTAGAATTAATGAAAGTCAGATGTCAGAACTATTAGATGAATTCTATAGTATGAAAATGACAGCTGATAATTTAGCAGATATAGTTACTAAAACTAGACCAGATGCTATTATTCCGATTTTTGGTGGGCAAACAGGAATAAATGCATGTATAAAGCTAGCAAAGGGTGGTTTGCTGAGTGCCTTAAATGTGAAAATTTTAGGAACAGATTTAGCGTCATTAAGTAGCATGTTTGATAGAGAAAAATTTAGTAATTTACTTAATGAGGAAAAAATTCCAACGCCAATCTCTAAGAAAATAACAAACATAGAAGAAGCAATCGACTTTGCTAGTGAATATAATTATCCAGTAATTGTCAGAGCCTCGGCAACGACTAATAAACCTGGTGGAGATTTGTGTAACAATAGAAGAGAACTAATAGTTAATGTAAACCGTGCATTTGAAGAATCACCAATAAGTAATTGTTTGATAGAAGCAAGTGTAACTGGGTATAAGGAATTAGAATTAGAGGTTGTCAGGGACAGTTATGATAACTGTATCTTGGTTGGGGCATTTGAAAATATTGACGCTGTTGGGATACATTCAGCTGACTCAATGGTAGTAGCACCAATCCAAACATTAGATGATCAGGAATTTCAGAAGCTTCGAACTGTTTCATTGCGATTAGCAAGAATGTTTAATATAGTTGGAAGTTGCAATATTCGAATAGCGTTTGATTCATTGAGAGATACATATTACATATTAGAAATGAACCCATCTTTTAACAGATCTTCAGTTTTGATCTCAGCGATTACAGCATATCCATTAGCTGATATTATTACTAAAATCTCACTTGGAATACGCTTAGATGCAATTAGAAGAACTGGATTTTCAAATCTTACAGCTGCTAGTGAACCAATAATGGATTATTTAGCCGTTAAGGTTCCAAATTGGTCCAAAGGTCAAGCTAAGAGATTAGGGACTAGAAGACAAGCAAAGGGACAAATAGTTGCTTTCGGTAGATCATTGGAAAGTGCACTAATGAAAGCTATTGAGTCAATGACTAACGAAAAAATTGATAGTATGCTAACCCAGTTTTTGAATATTGATGATTTTCAATTAGAAGAAAACTTAGTTCACCCTCAAGCAAATCGTTTATTCATAATTGCAGAAGCTTTTAGACGTGGATATACAATTGATGAAATTAGTGAGTTAACCAAGATTGATGCACAGTTCTTATATACAATATACAAATTAATTGATTTCATAGAAAATATAAAAAATGCTGAACCAAGTGAGAAAAGCATTCGACAAGCAAAGGAACTTGGAATCAGTGATAAAATGTTAGCTAAATTATGGAATATTCAGGTAGATAAAGTAGAACAAATACGCAATGATTTGGCGATAAGACCAACATATAAGAAGATAGATGGAGTCGCAGGTACGCTAGATGCTAATGTGTCATACTTTTATGCAACATACGAAGAAGAGGATGAGTTGGAGAAAAGTAAAGTAGATATTTTACTAATTGATGGAATTGAAAGCTTATCCAATCGAAGTTTTGCCAATAATCAGCAACTATTGATATTAGCAAATTCTGGATTAGACGTAAGTTTAATTTCAAATTCTCCAGATACATTGACTTTTAGTCTATCTTTGCCAATTACAACTTTCTTTGAACCGTTGTCATATGAAGTTATAGCTGAAATTACAAGAAAATGTAATCCTGAAACTCTATGTCTGAAAAAACCAGAAGAATTATCTGAGGACTTAAAATCTGAATTAAACAATTTGAATATAAAAATAACAGAATGGAATTATACAGGAGGAAAATTATGAAATATGATAGACCAATAATAGCTTTGGATTTTCCGGATAAAGAGAAAACTTTTGAATTTTTGAAAAAGTTTCCTGAAGACGAAAAGTTATTTGTAAAAGTGGGGATGGAACTTTTCTATAGTGAAGGTTCTGATATGGTTAAAGAATTAATCAGTAAAGGACATGATGTATTTTTGGATTTGAAATTACATGATATTCCAAATACTGTTAAGCAAGCAATGAAAGTTATCGGAAAACTTGGTGTCAAACTTACAACAGTTCATATTTCTGGTGGTAGTGAAATGTTAATTGCTGCTAAAGAAGGATTGTTAGATGGAGCTAACGGTGATACTAATACTAAGATATTAGGTATTACACAATTAACTTCTACTGATGAAGAAATGGTAAAGAATGAACAAAAATTATCAATCTCACTTAAAGAAAGTGTAAAAAACTATGCTAAGATTGCTCAAAAATCTGGCCTAGATGGAGTTGTTTGTTCAGCAGAAGAATCTGATATGATCTATAAGTTAACAGGCGATGATTTCTTGAGAATAACTCCAGGAATTAGATTGGCAGGTGGCGATGTTGGTGATCAAAAGCGTGTAATGACACCAGATGCTGCTGCACGTAATCATTCAAGTGGTATTGTTGTAGGGCGTGCAATTACTAAAGTTGAAAATCCTTTAGATAGTTATAGATTAGTTACAAAATTATGGAGGGAAAAATAATGAAACAAGTAGCAAAAGATTTATTAAGTATTAAGGCTGTAACTTTATCGCCAGAAGAACCTTTTACATGGGCAAGTGGAATCAAATCTCCAATTTATTGTGATAATAGATTAACAATTAGCTATCCAGAAGTAAGAAAGAGAATTGCTAAAGGAATTGCTGATATTATTAGAGAAAAATACCCAGAAACAGAAGTTATTGCAGGAACTGCAACTGCTGGTATTCCTCATGCTGCATGGATTGCTGAGGAATTGAATTTACCAATGATTTATGTACGTTCTAAACCTAAGGATCATGGGCGTGGAAAGCAAATTGAAGGTGTTTTGGCTGAAGGTCAAAAAGTTGTATTGATTGATGATTTGTTATCAACAGGTGGAAGTGTATTAAAAGCAGTTGATGCAGCTAAAAAAGAAGGCGCAGATGTATTGGGAGTATGTGGTATTTTCAGTTATCAATTAGGTAAATTAGATGATAACTTTAAGGCATATAATTTATCATATGCTACATTGACAAATTATACAGAACTAATTGAAGTTGCAGAAGAAAATGACTACATTGAAGAGAAACAAAAAGAAATCTTGCATGCATGGAGAAAAGATCCTGAAAATTGGTTAAAATAATTATCAAATTCGCAAATAAAGGACTATATTTTTTTATATTTTAATGTATAATAAGAATAGGTATTAAATTATATGTTGATAAGTCCCGTATGGATTTGCGAAAGGATAATGATATGAAAACAAAACAAGAGAATATTTTTTCTTCTAAAACATTGAGTTATTTCTTGCAACTTGCTGAGACAATGAGTTACACACAAGCAGCTCAGATATTAGGGATTACCCAACCAGCACTTACTCAACAAATTAAAAAGTTAGAAAGAGCAGTAGGTGCACCATTATTTTACTCAGTAGGTAAGAAATTACATCTCTCTGATGCGGGTTACACAATGTTGGATGCTACACATCAAATTTATGAAACATTGAATCAGGCTACTGATGAGATACAAATGTCAACAAGTGCAACACAAGGCGAAATTAATATAGGTATTTTAGCTTCAATTGAAGATAGTGTTATTAGCCAGTTTGCTACAGCTTATTACCGTAAACATAATGGTATTAAGTTAACAACACATATGCTTACACGTAAGGAAATTTGGGAAAGATTAGAGAATAATACAATTGATTTGGCAGTTATGTATTTACCTGATGAAAGTATTAAAAATTGGAAACCTTATGAATCTAAACGTATTTGCCAAGAAGATCTAATCTTTTTACATAACGATAATAAGATTAAACAAAAGAAAATTAATCTAAAAGATACGTTACAACATCCATGGGTTACATATCCACCTGAATATTATCTGAATGAAAGCATAAGTGAAGCCTATAAAAATGCAATGTTAGATGCACCAAATAGTGTTTCTTACTTTGCAACACCAGGTCAAATTTTTAATTTTGCAGCTCAAACTGGTGTATGTACTGCTTTGCCAATGTCATTTGTAGTAGCACATAATCAAGATGGTATTATGAAGCAAGCATTATTGGAACCAGGCATTAGCTTTGATTTGTCATTTGTCTTTAGAAAAGGAAAAGATCAAATACCAAGAATTTCTAATTTCTTAAAAGAGATTGACAATTATCTACGAGAAGAAGATTATATTAGTAGGTTAACAAAGATTAACAAAAAATAATTAAGTAACAAGGAGTTCTTTATTCATGAAAGAATTAGTTTTTGGACACAAGAATCCAGATACAGATGCTATTGTAGCAGCTAAAGCATACTCATATTTACAAAATAAATTAGGTGCTGATACTGAAGCAGTTGCTTTAGGCACACCTAACGAAGAAACAAAATTTGTGTTGGATTACTTCAAGGAAGAATATCCACGTGTAATTACAACTGCAAAAAATGAAGTAGAAGCTGTAATGTTAGTTGATCATAATGAAGCACAACAAAGTGTTGATGACATTAAGGAATTAACTGTAACACATGTTGTAGATCATCACCGTATTGCAAACTTTGAAACAGCTGCACCATTGTACTACCATGCAGAACCATTGGGATGCTCAAGTACTGTAATTTACAAAGAATTCAAAGCAAATAATGTAGAAGTTCCTGCTAAATTAGCTGGTTTAATGTTATCAGCTATCATTTCTGATACATTATTATTAAAATCACCAACAACAACTGATGAAGATGTTGCTGCTGTGAAAGAATTAGCTGAAATTGCAGGCGTAAACTATGAAGAATATGGTTTGGAAATGTTAAAAGCTGGAACAAACCTTTCAAGCAAAACAGAAGAAGAATTAATTTCTGCAGATGCTAAGTCATTTGAAATGGGTGGTAAGACAGTACGTGTAGACCAAGTTAATACAGTTGACTTAGATGAAGTATTTGCTAGAGAAGCTGCTTTGCGTGCAGCAATTGAAAAGCAAAATGCAGAAGAAGGCTACGACTTATTCTTATTAATGGTAACAAACATTTTAGATTCAAATACACGTTTATTAGTAGTAGGTGAACCTAAAGATGTAGTTGAAAAAGCATTCGATAAGAAGTTGGAAGACGACAAGATGGACTTACCAGGCGTAGTTTCACGTAAGAAACAAGTTGTTCCTCCATTGGAAGCTGCATTTTAATTAAATTAAATAAAATATATTTTTTAAAGTACCTTGTAGTTATTGGTTAGAGAGCTAATAGCTATAAGGTATTTTTTATTAGAATAAATTAATTGCAAATAAAGATATATCCTTATTGTAAGGGTTTAAATTACTTAAATATAGAGTTATAATTATATTGAAATAAATTGAATGGAGCGATGAAGTTGAGCCAAGAAAAAAGAATAGAGTTGATAAAACAACTTTTAGAAGAAAGACAAGAACTCTCAACTAGAGACATCATGACCGAATTTGGGGTTTCACAAGATACAGCTAGACGAGATATAGTGTTACTGACTAAAAAGGGAGAAGTTAAACGAACTCATGGGGGAATTTTACCTCTAGATTTTGGACGCAGTGTGCCTAATTACCAAAGTAGATTATCACGTTTTACTAAATCTAAAACAAAAATCGCAATGGAAGCAGGAAAATATTTTAAGCCACATCATGTATACTTTGTAGATTCATCTACTATTTTATTAAGGACATGTCAAAGTATTAATATGCCAGTAGCCATTGTAACTCACTCTTTAGACAATTGTATTGCATTGGCTGAGAACAGTAAGGTAACAGTTAAGGTTTTGAGTGGTACTTTAAATCACGAAAATAGATATTTCTATTCTAATCTTGCAATGCAAGAATTGCATGATATTGCATTTGATACAGCATTTATTGCAGCATCTGGTATTGATGAAAATGGTGCTTATTTGTTAGATCAAGGCGATGCAGAGATTGTTGGTTTGGCAGTAAGTAGAGCTAGAAAAGTAATTTTAGTTGCTGAACATCAAAAATTTGTAAATAAGTCTTATTACAGAATTTGCCCACTAGACAAGATTTCAATGTTTATTACAGATAAGGCTCTTACTCCAGAACAAAGAGCAATGTTTACAGATAAAACAGAAATCATAGTTGCTAATTAAAAATAGTTTGTAATTATGGTATAATTTTTCTAATAATTCTATAAAGTTAGGTGATTTAATTGTCAAGAAGTTTTAATAGAGAAGTTGAGAAAATTGCTGTATCAGATATCCGCCAATTTGACTCAGATGTAAGTGGAATTCCGGGAATTATTAAGTTAACATTAGGAGAACCAGATTTTAATACGCCTGAACATGTAAAAAAAGCTGCAATTAAGGCAATTGAGGATAATAAATCTCACTATACTCCTAATGCTGGTTTTATGGAATTAAGAGAAGAAACAGCTAAGTATTTTAATAAAAAATATAATTTGAATTACAGTGGGACACAAGTTGTTACTACAGTTGGCGCAACTGAAGCTATTAATGCAAGTTTACAAGCTATTTTAAATCCAGATGATACTGTGTTAGTACCAACACCTATTTTTCCACTATATTTACCAATTAGTAATTTAAATCATGGTAATTATATTTTAATGGATACAAGTGAAGATAATTTCGTCTTGACTGCTGATAAATTACGCAAGGTTATTGCAGATAATAAGGACAAAAATATTAAATGCCTTGTTTTGAACTATCCTTCTAATCCAACAGGTGTTACATATAATAGAGAACAATTAGAAGAACTAGCAGAAGTAATTAAAGAAAATGATATTTGGGTATTAAGCGATGAAATTTATGCTGAATTAACATATACAGGCAAACACGTTTCTTTAGCTGAAATAATCCCTGATAATGTAATTTTAATTAGTGGATTATCCAAGTCTCATGCGATGACAGGCTGGAGAATTGGTTTCATCTTGGGACCTCAAGATTTTATTGATCAAGTAGTAAAATCTCATCAATATATGGTAACAGCACCTACTACTAATGCACAATATGCAGCATTAGAAGCTGTTACAAATGGTTATGATGATGCAGTGCCTATGAAGGAAGAATATTTGAAACGTAGAGATTTCATTATAGAAGAATTACAAGAAGTAGGCTTTGAAATTGCAAGCCCAGATGGAGCATTTTATATTTTTGCTAAAATTCCAGCTAACTGTCCTCAAAACTCATGGGATTTTGTTAGAGATTTGGCTAAAGAAGCTAAAGTAGCACTTATTCCAGGTGTATCTTTTGGACCAGGTGGAGAAGGATATGTAAGAATGAGCTATGCTGCAAGTATGGAAAACTTAGTAGAAGCCGTTAAAAGAATAAAAGATTACGTTCAAGCTAGAAAGTAATACATCTATGTAATTTAACCAGAGTGTGCTAAAATTAACTAGAACTTTTTTCTAGGAAGGTAGTTAATAATGACTAATAAAAAAGATGCCCCTATTGGAGTTTTTGACTCTGGTATGGGAGGAATTTCGGTATTACGTGAATTAGTTAAAATAATGCCGAATGAAGATTATATATTCTTTGGTGATTCTGCTAATGCACCTTATGGTATTAAGACGGTAGAAGAAGTCCAAAAATTATCATTTGAGAAAGTAGAGCATTTGCTATCATATAATTGTAAAGCAATTGTTGTGGCATGTAATACTGCTACGAGTGCGGCAATTAAGGAATTGAGAGCAGCATATCCGGATTTAATTATCGTTGGGCTAGAGCCAGCTCTAAAGCCAGCAGTAGAACATAAAAAAGATTCTAAAGTAGGTGTTATGGCAACACCACTAACATTAAAAGAAAAGAAATTTAATGACTTGATGAATAAATATGTTACAAAGGCAGATATTCGAAAAATTCCTGCACCAGATTTAGTAGAGTTTATTGAATCAGGTGATGTGGATTCTCCTGAATTAGAAACATATTTACAAAAATTATTAAGTCCTTATAAAGATTCAGATTCCATTGTGCTTGGCTGCACACATTTTCCATTTGCCAAAAAGGTAATTCAAAAGATTATGGGCGATGATACGTTTATTGTTGATGGTGGAGAAGGTGCAGCTAGAGAAACTAAGCATTTATTGGAAAAGAGTAACTTACTAAGTGATAAGACAGAAAAGGGTTCTGTGAAGTTTGAAAATTCCAGAAATACTAAGGAAGAATTAGAACTTAGTCAGAAACTATTTAACTTGTAAAATAAAGATCGATTAGTGTAATTAATATAATTAACGCTAATCGATCTTTTAATTACTGTAACATTAAAGGGTTTACATTACTTTTATAAAATAAATATTACAAAAAGGTTTCATTATGTAGATAAATGAGTTACAATATACTTGTAAGATATTTATTAGAATTTATCCAATTATTAACAATCGTAATATACAGAATCGAGGGATGAGCTATGAAAAAAGTAATTTATTTAGGTATCACAATGTTAAGTGCAATGGTATTAGTGGGATGCAGTAATACAAGTAGTGCTCCTAACACAACTAGTCATTCGAGCAATGTAAAGACAGAAGTTAAGAGTAGTTCTACTAGCAAAAAAGAAAAGAAGATTACTGCTAAAGCAGTTGATGAAAGTAGCGTAGTAGCAGAAAGTTCTTCTGTAGATAGCAATAATAACAATAGTGTAAGTACAAATTCAAATGTTCAAACTGCTACTAATCAAGTTGCAAGTGCAGATAGTTCTGTAGCAAAAGAGAGCAGTAGTGTTGCTACAGGTAATAATAATGTTACAGAAAATGCAGTAGCTCCAAGTGTAGCAGCAGAATCTAGCCAAAAGGTACAAGAAGTAAATCAACAACTAACACCTGCTCAAATTGCTGCTTTAGCTGCTTACTACATGGGTAATGATGCTAACTCACTAACTGTTCATAATATGGGAAATTATAACGCTGTAAGTGGTGCTGACGGTCAGTTGCTATTTGCTTATAGTGCAGATGGAAACAACTTGAAAGTTGGTGGCTTTGGTGATACTCCTTGGGACAGTGTTAATGCAAATGATGTAATGCAAAAGGCACAACAACAAGGTAATAAGGATTCAATTAACCAAGTTGCAAATAATACAACATTTGAAAAAGGTTATTAAATCTAAAATTTATGTAAAATAAAGTGCAATCAACTGAAAAGTGGTTGCATTTTTATTAATGTATGGTATGATAAAAAATGTTATGAGTTGAGTTTAATAAGTAGATGAGGTGCATTTTAATGGAAAATGTAAATCTTACACCTAAAGACATTGTTAATAAACATTTTAAACAAAAAATGCGTGGGTACGATTCAATTGAAGTTGATGAGTTCTTGGATGATGTTATTCAAGATTATGAAACTTATGCAAAAGAAAATCAACGTTTACAAATGGAAAATGATCGTTTATTGAAAAAGGTAGACGAGTTAACTAAGCAAGTTGCGGTGGGTAAAACAGGAACAACTGCTAGACCTGCTTCTAATGCATCTACAAATATGGATATTCTTAAACGTCTATCCAATTTGGAACGACATGTTTTTGGTGCACAGCTTAACGATGATGTAAATCGTGGAAATCGATTTTAATTAATAAATTATATATGTAAATTTCTGGTAATCGCGGTCTATGTATATAGGCTGAGGAAAGTCCAAGCTTGCACAGGCTGAGATGCCTGTAGTGATCGTACTTGCTGAAAAAATAAGGCAAGGCACTGCTTTTAGTAGTGACGGCAGACAAAAGAGCTAAGGTTTCGGCTATGCTTGAGTAGTCTTGAAAAGTGCCACAGTGACGAAGTAATATAGGAAACTGTATTAGTGGAACGCGGTAAACCCTGCGAGCAGGTAACCCAAACTTTGGTAGGGGCGCTTCATGACGGAAATGAACTAATCATGGGGGCGAGTTTTTTAACTCGGAGATAGATGATTACCACCGATTCTAATTTTCCTGAATTAGATGACGTACAGAACGTGGCTTATAGAGATTTACATATCAGGGTGGCTAGGATATTAGGTAACTTCTATCCTAGCTTTTTTATTTTAGATAAATGTAAATTGAAAGGAATAAATTATGAACTTTAAATTAATTGCAACATGTGCTGCAGGTATAGAGAGTATCGTTGGTAACGAACTAAAGCATTTAGGTTATAAAGTGAATGTTGAAAATGGTCGAGTTAGATTTGATGGCGACGTAGCTGATATCGCTAAAACAAATCTATGGTTAAGAACAGCAGATAGAATAAAGATTGTAGTTGGTGAATTTACAGCTAAAACTTTTGAAGAGTTATTCCAAGGTGTTGAAAGTTTAAACTGGGAAGATTTTCTACCTTTAGATGCTGAATTTCCAGTAGCTGGTAAATCTCAAAAATCTACTTTACATAATGTACCAAGTGTTCAAGCAATAACTAAAAAAGCAATTGTTACTAAAATGAGTACTGTCTATCATAGAAGAACTAAGTTACCTGAGACAGGGGCATTGTATCCAATTGAAGTTGCTATTAATAAAGACAAGGTTTTAATTACATTAGATACTACAGGTAGCAGTTTATTCAAACGTGGATACAGAGTAAATAAAGGTGGAGCTCCTCTAAAAGAAAATATGGCAGCTGCATTAGTTCTATTAGCTCGCTGGTATCCTGAAATGCCATTTGTAGATCCAGTATGTGGTTCTGGAACAATTCCAATTGAGGCTGCTTTGATTGGATGTAATATTGCTCCTGGTTTAAAACGTAACTTTGCCTTTGAAAACTGGGATTGGGTTGATAAAGACATTGTTAAACAAGCAAGAGAACAAGCGCAAGCAGCAATCAAGAAAGATGTTGATTTAGATATATCTGGATATGATATTGATGGAAGTATGATTGAAATTGCTAAAGAAAATACAGTTCAAGCCGGGGTCCAAGATATAGTTAACTTCAAACAAATGGCAGTAAAAGACTTCAAAACAGATAAGATCAATGGTGTTATTGTAGCTAATCCGCCATATGGTGAGCGTTTAAGTGATAAAGAACATGTACACCAACTATATCAACAAATGGGTAAGCTATACCAACCATTAACATCTTGGAGTAAGTACATTTTGACAAGTGACTTACAATTTGAACAATTTTATGGAACAAAAGCTACTAAACGTAGAAAATTATATAATGGTTCCTTACGTACAGATTTCTTCCAATACTGGGGAAAGAAGATAAGAAATTAATGCTCATGTAAAGCTTGAATAGCAAGTGTATGAGCCCCAGCGTTTTCTTTATCAGAAATCCAGTTATTTATGACAATTGGAAAATTTTCTTGAAGTACTAATAGATCTGCTAGAGTTTGAGAATAACTTTTACTATATTGTTTTTCAAGACTATCAATTAAAATCTTGCTGTCAGAATAGAAAAAGACTAGATCTTCATCTGGAAAATTTTCAATAAGATAGTTAAAACCATGAATAGCGGCAATAAATTCTGCTTCGTGGTTATCAGTGGCAGAAATTTCATATTTTAATTGAGTTTGTTGCTGGTTCTTAACGATTAAGATTCCTGCAGCGAAAGTATGATTCTTTTGGTTTGTAGCAGCGTCTGTATATATTTTTAACATTATTATCAATCCTCGAGGTGTGTTTTATGAATAAGAAATATTTTTATCAACCAGATATTCCTGTATCAATATCTTGTTGGTCATTTACATTAATGATTTTGTTATTTTCTTTATTACTATGGTTAGAAATTACAGTCTTTCAAATTTGGACTGTTATTACTTTTATTATATTTGTACTAGTAGCGTTAATACAAGTGATTTTACGAAAGGTAGAATTAAGTGATACAGAGCTCAGCTTTAGGGCAGTGATACCTTTTAATAACTTTAAAATAAAGAAAGTAGATATTAAAGAGATTGAAATAAGAAAATATGGCTTGTTTATCAAAACCAAGTATCGAGATTACAGATTAATAGTTTCAAAGGAGGTTGCAGAAAACGCGTATAATAATATAACTAAATAGGTATATAATTCGTTATATACCTATTTTTATTTGTTAAAAAATATATTTTAGCAAAAACCAATGACAAAATCTTAATTATAGTATATACTTTAATTATTATTTGAAGGAGGAATCAGAAATTGAAAGATATTGAAATAGCACAAAAAAGTGAAATGTTACCAATAACTGAAGTTGCTCAAAAGGTGGGATTAACTGCTGATGAAATAGAACAATACGGTAAGTATAAAGCAAAAATCAGCTTACCTCTTTCTGCACGTGAACAAACAAAAAGAAAGTTGGTTTTAGTTACTGCAATTAATCCTACTCCAGCGGGTGAAGGTAAATCTACTGTAACAGTTGGTTTGGGCGATGCATTTAGTTTATTAAACAAAAAGGTAATGATTGCTTTACGTGAACCATCATTAGGACCTGTTATGGGAATGAAAGGCGGAGCTACTGGTGGTGGATATTCTCAAGTTGTTCCAATGGAAGATATAAACCTTCATTTTACAGGGGATATGCATGCATTAACAACTGCTAATAATACTTTAGCAGCTTTGATTGACAATCATATTTACCAAGGAAATAAATTAAATATCGATCAAAGACGTGTTATTTGGAAACGTGTATTAGATATTAATGATCGTGCATTACGCCATGTAGTAATCGGCTTAGGTGGAGCTACTCAAGGTATTCCAAGAGAAGATGGATTCGATATCACTGTAGCTTCAGAGTTAATGGCTATTCTATGTCTTTCTAAAGATATTTCTGATTTAAAGAAACGTATCGGTCAAATTGTTATAGGATACAATTTTGATAAAGAACCAGTAACTGTAGATCAACTCGGAGTTACAGGTGCTATTACATTGTTATTAAAGGATGCTTGCAAGCCAAACTTGGTTCAAACACTAGCACATACTCCTGCAATTGTGCATGGTGGACCATTTGCTAATATTGCTCATGGATGTAACAGTGTTCTTGCTACTCAAACAGCTTTGAATTTAGCTGATTACACAATTACAGAAGCAGGATTCGGTGCTGACTTAGGTGCTGAAAAATTCCTTGATATTAAAACTCCAGTGTTAGGAAAAACACCTGATACAATCGTAATTGTGGCAACTGCTCGTGCTTTGAAGATGAATGGCGGAGTAGCTAAGGATAATTTAGATGAAGAAAATGTTGCTGCGGTTGAACAAGGTTTTGCAAACTTGAAGAAACATATCCAAAGTATGAAACGTTACAATGTTCCTGTTGTAGTGGCAATTAATAAATTCACTCAAGATACTGATGCTGAATTAGCTAAGATTGTTGAACTTTGTGAACAAAATGATACTAAAGCAATTGTTGCTGATGTTTGGGCTAAAGGTGGAGAAGGTGCTACAGAATTAGCTAAAGCTGTTATTGAATCTTGTGATAATGATCAAGAATTTACAAGACTTTACAATAGCGATGATTCTGTTGAAGAAAAGATCAACAAGATTGTTACTGAAATTTACGGTGGCGATGGTGTTGAATTCAGTGCTAAAGCTAAGCGTCAATTAAGACAATTTGAAAAATTAGGTTGGAACCACCTACCTGTATGTATGGCTAAGACACAATATTCATTGTCTGACAATGCTAAAGTTTTAGGTGCTCCAAAAGGATTCAAGATTCATGTACGTGAATTTGTACCAAAATTAGGTGCACAATTCCTTGTAGCATTAACAGGAAATATCTTAACTATGCCAGGTTTACCTAAAGTTCCGGCTGCAGATGGCATGGATGTTGATGAAAATGGAAAAATTAGTGGTTTATACTAATCAATCATTCGAATAAATTTAAAAAATAATTTATAAAAGAGCTAGATGTTCGTTCTCAGCTCTTTTTTTATGTGATATAATAGAAACTGGGAAGATAATTGGTGCACCAAGTCATCCCATATACCTCAACTACGTAAAGGCTCTGGTTGGTACATCACCAGAGCTTTTCATTTACAAAGGTGGAGTTAAATTGATTGAAAAAATTAGATTAAGAAAAAAGAAAAACGAAGTGGTTAAGGTTGGGGATGTTGTTAACTATCGTGGATCAATGTTTATTATTTTGAATGTTTTGGCTGTTCGCGTGATGATCAATCGTGAAAATGGGGAACTAATGACGATGAGTGATTGTTTAGGGCAGCAATATCGGACACCTGATTTGTCTGCTGATTATATAACAACACAAGCTGAAATAACCTATGAACCAGAAGAATTTAGAAAAATATCAGTTGTTGGTGAATATATCTACGATCAAGAGACTGGAATTTGGGTTCAAATTAAAGCAATATTAGGCTATCACTTTGAAGGAAGAAACTTAGTGGTTAAATATGAATTTGAACCGGTGATGGAACTGCCAGCAGATGAAGTAGAAAAAGCTATAGCTAAAAAGAGAAAATCTATTATGAAATTAGTAAAGAAGAATAGTTAATAATCCTGTTAGTTAGAGAACTAAGAGGATTTTTTATTTGGTCAAAGAATAATTAAAATATGGAAAAATATTGATATAAATGTAAAGGGAAATTAGCTCAAATTAAGGAAAAACAAACTCAAGCACAAAGTGCATACGATAAAGCAGTGAAAGCTTACAACGACTACTTGAAAGCAGAACAAGCTGTAAAAGATACCGAAGAAAAAGCTAAGGCACAAGCACAAGCTAAAGCTGAACAAACATACTTTGCTCAAACAGCAAACGGTAAAGTTGTTGATGAAAAAGGTCATATCATGGTTGGCTACACCGTTAAAGGAAACCAAGTATTTGATGCTCAAAGCAAGTTAGTTGGAACGTTAGCTCAAACTCCAACTACACGTAGAATGGCAAATACAGTTAAGCAAGAAAATACTAAGGTTTTACCACAAACTGGAGACAAGCAAAACAACAACACGACTGTTGGTGCTATCTTAGTTGGACTAGGCTCCTTGTTAGGTTTAGGTGCTTTAGGTAAGCGTAAAGAAGATTAATGAAATAATGATTTAGGCAGGATTTTTATGAAGTCTTGCCTTTTTTATTGATAAAAAATAGATGGATAAAACGATTGTGAGAAATTTTTATCAAGGTATGCTATGATTGAGTAAAAAAGTCAGGATGATAGTAGTGAATTTTATAATAATAAAAGCATGTATTGTGGCTTTACTTATAGCTGAATTGTTGGGCCTTTCATTTTATTTATGCTACAAAGACCTTGTAGAAAAATCTAAAGAAGAGAATGGATTGACTCCTTATTCAATAATTTCGATCATCCTACTCAATGAATTGTCATGTTTTATCGCAATTATTCTGATAGGTGGGATAATGGTACTGATATTTGGTGGAGATTTTGTCATATTAACTATTAGGGAGCATTTGCTAGGGATTTTTATCTTATCTTTACTATGTACTATAAACTCCCATTTAATGAGTAATAGTCGATTCTTTAAAAAATATTTTGAAAAGTACTTTAAATAATTTTTCAAGAGAAATATGTATGTAAAAGTGCTTCTCTTTTTTATATAAATTACACGCTTACAAGTTATCCAATAATATACATTAGATATGAATAATTTTTATTTAAGTAAAACCTAACTATATATCTTAATATTTTCTTAATAATTACGTAATTTATCTTATGTAAAGACAATATTGTATATAGAAACTTATTTTATAAAATTAAAAATAATGCTAGAAATTTGCAATAGTTTTAGAAATCATGATACGGTAGATATACAGAATTGCTCGAGTAAAATGAAAACAGCTGTAACTTTAGATGTTAAATTTACATCTAAAGAAATAAGGAGGAATCGGAAAGACATACTCGTACACTATGTCTTATATTTAATTTATGAAATATATCAAAAAAGAATTACAAAGTAAAAAGGATTACAAGAAGGCACCATTTTCAGATGTTCACTGGCGTGTCTACATTTCAATCTTGTTAGGACAGATTGCTTGTGGATATGCACTTGGAATAAGTGGTATTGCTTTAGATCAAGCAGGATCATATTTACCATTGACTAACTTTTGGACTGGTTTGATCGGTGCTGGTGGTCTTATTGGGTTATTCGGTAGTATTTTTATGGGACGTTTAGCTGATAAAGTCGGAAGAAAAGGGCTTTTGATGTTGAACATGTACATTTTTACAATCCTATCGTTAGCACACCTATTTGTAACAAATTTATTTTTAATTTTTCTTTTGCGATTAGGTTTAGGATTAATGATGGCTATTGATTATACAGTGGGTAATGCGTTGTTAATTGAATGGTTACCAACTGGTGAAAGTGGTAAAAAGCAAAGTAGATTATTAATTTACTGGTCAATAGGTTTCATTTTAGCGTACTTGATAGGTTCTTATTTAGGTGGATTTTCTCAAGGTTGGAAGTATAGTTTTGCCTCATCATTTATTTTTGGATTAATAGCTGCTGTATTCCGCTCATTTGCAAAGATTCCAGCTTCTCCAAGTTGGTTAGCAAGTCGTGGTAAAAATGCTAAAGCTCAAAAAGTAATTCAACGTAATTTAGGAAGTAAATGGGGATTATCAGAAAGACTTCTATCCATTAAAGTTAAAAACATTTCATGGCTATATCTTTTTAGTAAGAAATATCGTCGTCAAACATTAGTTGGTGGATTATTCTATGCTAGTCAGGCATTCTCATTTTTTGGTATAAGTATTTTCTTACCAATCTTGCTAAAGAATATGGGAGTTACTAATGCCAATATGTCAGGTATTCTTTATAACGGAAGTATGTTAATTGGTGTAGTTATTGGGATTTGGATTTTTAACAAAATTAGTCGTCGCTCATTTTTAGTTGTCAGCTTTTTAAGTTCAGCGATTGCTTTAGCTGCAATGGTATTCTTAGATATATCAATGTGGGCTAAACTAGGTATCTTTTCTCTATTTTCTGTGATCTTATCTTCATCACTGGTATTGGATTACCCATATCCTTCAGAGTTATTTGACGTTAAGGTTCGTGCAACAGGGATGGGTATCTGTATAGCTATCAGTCGAATTGGAGCTGCATGTGGTACATTCTTATTACCTATTTTAACTGATATGGGTGGCTCTCAATTAGCGATGTTAGTATGTGCTCTAGTCCTATTTATAGGAAGTATGATTTGTTTAGTATGGGCACCAGAAACATCACCTAAGTTTATGAAAAAGAATGAAATTCTTGAAAATGAAGTAACAGAATAAATTCAGAAGATTTGGCAATTCAACTGCCAAGTCTTTTTTTGTTGTAAAAAGCAAGAAAATATCAGTAAGTATAGATATATCTTTTTAAAGCCGGTATACTTAATATATAGAATTTAGATTAAGGGGTATCGTATGGACGGAAATAAATTATCATATCGTTTACAAAAAGTGGCAGAATATGTCCCTGCAGATAGTAGATTAGCGGACATCGGTTCTGATCATGCTTATTTACCAGCATATCTAGCATTAAAAGGTAAAATTAACTTTGGAATTGCTGGTGAAGTTGTTAAGGGACCTTTTCAAAATGCTCAAAATGAAATTAAAAAAGAAAACTTACAAGAGATAGTAGATGTTCGTTTGGCTGACGGATTAGCTGCAGTTGAACTTTCAGATGAGATTAACGTAGTTACAATCTGTGGTATGGGTGGTCCGTTAATTTGTCAGATTCTAGAAGAAGGAAAGGCTAAGTTAGTTAATCATCCTCGTTTAGTTTTACAACCTAATGTAGGTGAGAAAAATGTCAGAGAATGGTTAATAGCTAACAACTATCAAATAATTGCCGAAGATGTTTTAGAAGAAGACAGACATATCTATGAAATTATCGTAGCGGAATTTGTTGATGCAAAGGCCGAGTTGACAGCTAAAGAATTAGAATTTGGGCCTTACTTAATGAAAGAAAAGAACGAAGTCTTTAAGCATAAATGGCAAAAAGAATTGGATAAGATTGAAACAGTTAGAGTTCAGCTGGAAAAAGCCAAGGAAAAGCCAGTTGCTAAGTTAGAATATCTAGACAAACAAGTAAAACTAATAGAAGGTGTATTAAATGACTAAAGTTATAGATATTGTAAATAAATTTGAAGAATTTGCACCTAAAAGAATCGCTGAAGATGGCGATCCAATTGGCTTGCAATTAGGTTCTTTACATAATGATGTACATAAAATGATGGTGACTTTAGATGTAAGACCTGAAACTGTCGATGAAGCTATTGAAAATAATGTTGATTTTATTTTTGCACATCATCCTGCAATGTTCGTTCCAGTTAAGAAGTTTGATTTAGATGTTCCACAAAACGCGATATATGCTAAGTTAATCAAACATGATATTACAGTGTATGGTGCGCATACAAACTTGGATAATGCTAATGGTGGAATGAATGATTGGTTAGCTGAACAATTAGGATTAGAAAATACAGAATTCTTACTACCTACTAAGGTAGATCCTGTTTCAAACGAAAAATATTCTATGGGCCGCGTAGGAGAGTTAAAAGATAGTTTAACAGATATGGAATTTGCAGAATATTGCAAGAAAGTATTAAATTTACGTGGCTTACGTTTAATAGCAGCAGACAACCAAAAGCCAGTTAAACGTGTAGCAGTCCTTGGTGGTAGTGGTGGTCGGTTCTTTAACGCTGCTTTACTACATAAGGCAGATGCATATGTCACAGGTGATATCTCATACCATACCGGTCATGATATGATTGCTGCAGGCTTAACAGTGGTTGATGCAGGACATCACATTGAGTCTATTTGCAAACCGAAGTTGACAGATAAATTCAAAAAGTGGAATAATGAGAATGATTGGAAAATCGATATTTATCAATCCAAATTAAATACTGATCCATTTCAGTTCATTTAAGCGAAAGGTGTGTCGAAAATGGCAAAATATGAAAATTTAGTTACTAGATTTTTGAAATATGTAAAAACAGAAACTCGTTCAAATGAGGATTCAACAACAATCCCTTCAACTCAAACACAAGTTGAATTTATTAAGGAACTTGCTAATGAGCTTAAAGGATTAGGACTACAAAATGTTCATATTTCTGATGAAAGTGGATATGTATTTGCTACTTTACCAAGTAATCTAGAAGATGATGCTAATACTAAAGTAGTAGGTTTCATTTCTCACGTTGATACAGCAGACTTTAATGCACATAATGTTCAACCTCAAATAGTAGAAAATTACGATGGAGAATCTGATATTAAGTTAGATGAAGCAGGTAATTTTGTGCTAACAACAGCAGAATTTCCTAACCTAAAGAATTATAAAGGTCATGATTTGATAACAACAGATGGTTCAACTTTATTGGGTGCTGACGATAAATCTGGTGTAGCCGAAATTATGTCTGCAATGGAATATTTGCAAGCACATCCAGAAATTAAACACGGCGAAATTAAAGTTGGTTTTGGTCCTGATGAAGAAATTGGTACAGGTGCTGATAATTTCAATGTTGAAGACTTCGGTGCTGATATTGCCTACACAGTAGACGGTGGTCCTTTGGGTGAATTAGAATATGAAACTTTCAATGCTGCTCAAGCTAAGTTGACATTCAAAGGAAAAGATGTGCACACAGGTACTGCTAAGAATGTAATGGTAAATGCTATTCAATTAGCAATTAATTACCAAAACTCACTTCCAGCAGATGAAGTTCCAGAAAAGACTGAAGGTAGAGAAGGATTCTTCCATTTATTTAAATTTGATGGATCTGTTGAAGAAGCACATACAACTTACATCATTCGTGATCATGATAGAAAGCATTTTGAAGAACGTAAGCAATTGATGTTAGACATCGCCGAAAGAATGAATACTGAACTAGGTGAAGAACGTGTAGTTATTGATTTACAAGACCAATACTACAATATGCGTGAAGTATTAGAAAAAGACATGACAGCAGTTGACATTGCTAAGGAAGCTATGGAAGATTTAGGAATAACTCCTGAAATTTATCCAGTTCGTGGTGGTACAGATGGTTCCAAGATTTCATTCATGGGATTGCCAACACCAAATCTTTTTGCTGGTGGCGAAAATATGCATGGACGTTATGAATATGTATCTACACAAGTAATGGAAAAAGCTACAGATGTAATTTTAGAAATCGTTAAGTTGTTAGCAAAATAATTGAGTATGAATCTATCAGATTTCGGTCTGGTAGATTTTTTTAAGGAGAAAAATCATGGCAAGTGTTCAATGGGTTGAAAATGAATTTGAAAAACATAGAAATCTAGATAATGCTTTACATATGGCAAAATACATGCGCAACCAATTTGATTTTTATGGGATAAAAACACCTGAGCGTAGGAGTATATATAAGGATATTATAAGAGAAGCAAAGAAAGCTGAAAGTATAGATTGGCAATTGTTAAATGAATGCTGGAATAATGATTATCGAGAATTCCAATATTTTGTGTGTGATTACCTTAAAGCGTTGCAAAAGTTTTTAGTTTTTGATGATATCGATAAAATTAGACCTTTTATTGAAACTAAACAGTGGTGGGACACGATAGATAGTTTAGATACTGTTATCGGCAATATTAATGATTCAAGGGTTAATGACTTAATGCTTAAATGGTCTGTGAGCGATGATATTTGGTTTAGAAGAATTGCAATTAATCATCAACGAGGTAGAAAAGATAAAACCGATACTGTACTTCTAGAGAAGATATTAATTAATAACTTAAATAATAATGAGTTTTTTATTAATAAATCAATAGGTTGGGCATTAAGAGATTATTCTAAGACAAATACGGATTGGGTTAAGAATTTCATTACTAAACATAAGTCAGGATTAAGTACTTTAAGCATTAGAGAAGCTAGTAAATACCTTAAATGAATGATAAAAAAGTTAATACAATTAGAGAAATATAATTGAAAAATATAAGTTTCTTACTATATAATTAATTAGTTATAACAATTTATGAGGTGATTATTTTATGAAGTCTTCATCAAAAGTTATGAAGGGTATCTTCTGGTCAGCTGTCGCTTCAGCAACATGGGGTATTTCAGGGACCACAATCCAATTTATCTCACAGAATCAACATATTCCGACAGATTGGTTTCTTTCGACACGTACATTAGGTTCAGGAACCATTCTTCTAATAATTAGTTTTATTTTATATGGTAAGAAAACATTTAATGTATTTTCAACATGGAAAAGTTTTGGTCACTTGTTTGCTTATGCAACTTTAGGATTAATGGCAAACTTATTGACATTCTACTTAGCAATTCAAAGTGGTAATGCTTCTGCAGCAACAATCTTACAATATTTAAGTCCACTTTTCATAGTTCTAGGTGGTATTTTTATTAAACATCAAAGACCTTTATCAACAGACTTGATAGCATTTATTATTTCACTGTTAGGTGTTTTACTGGCAATTACAAAGGGTGATTTAACCCAAATGTCTATCCCAATGAATTCATTTTTATGGGGACTAGGTTCAGGCATTACTGCTGCTTTCTATGTTGTTTTACCTAGACCAATTGCTCAAGACAATCCACCATTGGTAGTATTGGGCTGGGGTACATTCATCGCTGGAGTGTTATTCAATATATACCATCCAGTTTGGATAAACACACCACACATTACATCAACTGTGGTCTTATCTATTTCCACTGTTATTTTAGTAGGAACAATCATTCCATTTGGATTACTTTTATATAGTTCTAGATTTGCTCCTTCTGATGTTATTAGTATTATGGATGCCTTACAACCAGTAACAACTTCAATATTGAGTGTGATTTTCTTAGGATTAGACATGAACTGGGTAGAAATAGTAGGTATTATCTTGGTAATTGTTGCGATTTATATTTTGCAACGTGGCCGTCGAAATATGGAAAAAATCAATTATCGTGAAGATGAATTTTAAAGTGTAGAGTAAATCTACACTTTTTTTATAGGATTTATGCTATAATTTTATTCGACAATTTTGAAAGGGGTACGTGTATTAATGACTTATGCTGAAAAGGTATTAGATGAAATTGAAAAAGGAAATTATGAAGAAGCACGTAAACATTTTGGCTGGTCTTTAAGAAAAGATTCAGATGATATGATATATAGTTTGGCAGAAGAATTATATTCTTTGGGATTTTCTAATATGGCCAAACGTGCCTATCAAACCTTATTGGAACGTTATCCTGACGAAGATAGTTTGAAAACAGCTTTGGCAGACATTGCCATTAGTGAAGGTGAAGATGATGAAGCTTTAGAATATCTAAGCAGTATTACACCAGACTCTGAAGCATATCTTCAAGCTTTATTAGTTTCAGCAGATTTATATCAAACACAAGGAATGTTTGAAGTAAGTGAACAAAAATTATTGCAAGCATTAGATCTAGCTCCAGATGAAGAAATTATACGTTTTGCCTTAGCAGAATTGTACTACAATATCAAACAATATAAACAAGCAATTCCTATTTACCTAGATCTTATCAAACAAGGTAATTTCTCAATTTCGCAAGTAAATCTGGTACAAAGATTGGGAATGTCATATGCTTTATCAGGACAATTTGAAAAAGCTTTGGCATACTTGGAACAAATTCATAGTGAAGAAAGAGACGATGATACACAGTTCCAATTAGGAATTACTCAATATGAATTGGGACATATTGAAGATGCAATCAGTAGTTTTGAAAAGTTAAGGGATACTTCTCCAGATTATGCTACAACTTACTCATATTTAGCAGTGGCTTATGAAAAAGAAGGACAATTTCAAAAGGCATTAACAACCTTACAAGAAGGAATTGCAGTAGATGAATACAATATTAAGTTGTATCAAAAGGCTAGTGAGTTAGCTGCTAAATTAGGTCAACGTGATGAAGCTGAGCGTTATTTACTAATAGCTTTAGATCAAGAACCTGATAATTTGACAATCGTAATTATGTTGAGTAATTTGCTCATTGAGTACGGAAAATTCGAACAAAATATTGAATTACTAACAGATTATCTAGATCAAGATGAAATCGACCCTCAACTATATTGGAACTTAGGTCGTTCATATGCTAATTTAGATAACTATGATGATGCTATTAAGTATTATGATGCGGCTTCTGAACAAATTTCATCGTTAGAATTCTTAAAAGATGCTGCTATTTTTTATCGTAATGCTGGCGATAGACAAAAAGCTAAGATGTTCGTTGATGAATATCTAGCAAGTCAACCTAATGATAGTGAAATGTTAGAATTACAAGATGAACTGTTATATTAGGTAAAGTTTTGTACTAACGATTATGATTTTAGGATATAAAAGTCATTGTTTCTATGTTATAATATACCGGTATTAATTAATAATTATGACTATAGATATTGACAAAATTAATTTTTGTCAGTATTCTCTAATTTAGATTTAAAGCCGAATGAAAGAAGAGTATCTAAACAATCGTTGACAGAGAATGGATGATTGGTGAAAATTCCAGCTATGATTTTTAGAGAAAGACACTTTTTAGGTATATATGTAATGTATATCGTTAGCCGCGTTAACGCTAGAGAGCATAAAATCAAGGTGGTACCGTGCAACTAGCACCCTTGTTGTCTATCAAACTAGGTAGATAACAGGGGTGCTTTTCGGTTTAATAAGGGAGGAAATTTTAATGAAGTATCAACGTCCTAAAGGAACAGCTGATATTTTGCCAAGTGAATCTGCAAAATGGCAATATGTAGAAGAAAAAGCTCGAGAATTGTTTAAAAAATATCGCTATGAAGAAATGAGAACACCAATTTTCGAAAGCTTCGAAGTTTTTTCACGCACATCTGGTGAAACTTCAGATATCGTTACTAAAGAAATGTATGATTTCTACGATAAAGGTGATCGTCATATAACTCTACGTCCAGAAGGAACAGCTGGGGTTGTAAGAAGTTTTGTAGAAAATAAATTATATGGTCCAGAAGTTCAAAAACCATTCAAAACTTATTATATGGGACCTATGTTCCGTTATGAACGTCCACAATCTGGTCGTTTACGTGAATTCCATCAAATCGGTGTAGAAGCATTTGGTGTTGATAATCCAACATTAGATGTTGAAGTTATGGCAATGGCAGTAGATTTACTAAAGAGTTTTGGCTTAAATAGTTTACGTGTAGCTGTAAACACATTAGGAGATCTTGAAACTCGTAACAACTATCGTCAAGCTTTAATTGACTATCTAGAACCATTTGAAGCTGAATTATCAGACGATTCTAAGGAAAGATTACATAAGAATCCTTTACGTGTACTAGATAGTAAAGATGAAAAGGATAAAGAAATTGTTGCTAATGCACCTTCTATTTTAGATTACTTAACAGAAGATGCACAAAAACATTTTGAAACTGTAAAGAGTCTATTGAATGATTTAGGTATTGAATACGTAATCGATAGTAACATGGTACGTGGTTTAGACTACTACAACCATACTATTTTTGAAATTATGAGTGACTCCAAAGCATTCAATGGTAAATGGACTACAGTTTGTGCTGGTGGTCATTACAGTGGCTTAGTAGAACAATTAGGTGGTCCACAAACACCAGGTGTCGGTTTTGGATTAGGTGTTGAAAGATTACTATTAATCTTAGATGCAGAAGAAGATGCTTTACCAATTGAAAATCCACTAGATGTTTATGTAGTAGGAATTGGCGATGTAACTAATGCAGTAACTTTGAAATTAGTTCAAAATCTTCGCCATCAAGGATTTACAGCAGACAGAGATTACCTTAATCGAAAACCTAAAGGACAATTTAAGTCTGCAAATCGTTTAAATGCAAGATTCACTTTAACTATCGGTGAAACTGAGCTTCAAGAACAAGAAGCAAATCTCAAATTTATGGAAAATGGTAATGAAATTTCTGTAAAACTTGCGGATGTAGAAAATGATTTTGCAAGTCTAGAAAAATTAGCAGTAGAAGGGGAATAAGAATGAGAAGAACAACTTATGCAGGATTAGTTGATGAAAAATATCTTGATCAAGAAGTTTGCCTAAAAGGTTGGGTACAAAAGCGTAGAAATTTAGGTAACTTAATTTTTATTGACTTACGTGATATTGAAGGGATTGTTCAATTAGTATTTAGCCAAGAATTCAATCCTGAAGCTTTAAAGGTTGCTGAACAATTACGTAGTGAATATGTTATTGAAGTTAAGGGTAAAGTAGTGGCTAGAGGAGAAAAAGCTATTAACCCTAACATGAGAACAGGTAAAGTTGAAGTTGAAGTTTCAGATATTGAAATTTTAAACAAGGCTAAGACAACTCCGTTTGATATTGCAGATGATATTAATGCATCAGATGATTTACGTTTACAATATCGTTATCTTGATTTACGTCGTCCAGAAATGCAAAAAGCTTTGATGATACGTAATCGTATTACTCAAACTGTTCATAGCTACTTGGATGAAAATCACTTTTTAGATATTGAAACACCATATTTGACACGTTCAACTCCAGAAGGTGCACGTGATTACCTTGTACCTTCACGTGTATATCCAGGTCATTTCTATGCTTTACCACAATCACCACAATTGTTCAAGCAATTATTAATGGGTGCAGGTTATGATCGTTATTACCAAATTGCACGTTGCTTCCGCGATGAAGATTTACGTGGTGACCGTCAACCTGAATTTACACAAATTGATATTGAAACTTCCTTTATGTCTGCTGAAGAAATTCAAGAAATGACAGAAGGATTATTGAAGCGTGTTATGAAGGAAACTTTAGATGTTGATATCAAGACACCAATTCAAAGAATTACTTGGAATGAAGCAATGGACAGATTTGGTTCTGACAAGCCAGATATTAGATTTGGTATGGAATTAAAAGATATGTCTGATGCAGTTCAAAATGCTGGTTTCAAAGTCTTTGATATGACACTTGAAAATGGTGGTCAAGTAAAAGCTATCACTGTTCCAGGTGGTGCTGACAAGTATTCACGTAAACAAATTGAAGAAAAGCAAGAATACATTAAGCGTTTTGGAGCTAAAGGATTAGCTTGGGTAAAAGTTACTGATGATGGATTAACTGGACCAATTGCTAAATTCTTTACTGAAAGAGCTGAAGACATTAAAGCAGCAGCAGAAGCTAAGAGTGGAGACTTGATTTTATTCGTAGCATCTAACCGTAAAGTAGTAGCAGATTCTTTAGGTTACTTGCGTGTAGCAATTGCTAAAGAAATGGATATGATTAATAAAGATGAATTTGCATTTATCTGGGTTGTAGACTGGCCATTATTTGAATATAGTGAAGAGTTTGATAGATATATCGCTGCACACCATCCATTTACAATGCCTAATGAAGAAGATTTAGATTTATTAGAAACTGATCCTCACAAATGCCATGCTCAAAGTTATGATATTGTACTTAATGGTTATGAATTGGGTGGTGGATCAATCCGTATCCACAGACGTGATATTCAAGAAGCGATGTTTAAGGCTTTAGGATTCACAAAAGAAAAAGCAGAAGAACAATTTGGTTGGTTCATGGATGCATTAGACTTTGGTTTCCCTCCACATGGTGGTTTAGCTTTAGGTTTAGATAGATTTGCGATGTTACTTGCAGGTAAAGATAATATTCGTGAAGTTATCGCATTCCCTAAGAATTCCAAGGCTTCTGAACCATTGACACATGCCCCAAGTACTGTAGCTCCAAAACAATTGGATGAACTATACTTGAAAACAGATGTTCCTGAAGAAGATGAATAATTAATTAAGAGTATGAATTTGACGATTTTCAGATTCATACTCTTTTTTCAATAATTACTTGTAGTAAACATAATAGTAAGGTAATATTATCAAGTATGGTATTTAGATATATAAAAAGATGAGGTGAGAGAATGATAACGCGTCAAGAAATAAATGGAAAGTCACCATTAAATTATAGTTGGTACGATATTAAAAATATTGATGATAATGATATTGTAAAATTGAAAAAAAGGTTTCATTTTACGCCGACTATTATTTCATATGTTGCCGATAGAAACGAACGTCCTCACTATGATCACGATAGCTTAACTCATAGTGAATTAATAGTATACGATGTTCCTGTTTGGCCAGAAAAAAAATCTGATCATTTTACGACTCGTCCTCTAATTTTTCTATTACAAGGAACTACAGTATATACTTTTCACACTAATGCTACTGAGGATATATTTGAAGAGTTTAAAGAAGAACGCGCTCATGAAGCACAAGATGCTACGGAATTTATCATGCTATTCTTACTTCATGTAACTCAATATTTCCAACGAGCTCTAACACAATTAAATCATCAATTAAATGAGTTAGATAGAAGATTGAATACTAAAATTAAAAATAAAGATTTATTGGAATTAGCACAAATGGAAAGAAGTTTAGTTTTTGTTTCAAGTAGTGCTAGAACTAATTTGATGATGTTAGAAGATTTGAAGGACACACCGATGTCTTGGCAAATTACTAAGTCAGCTCAAGAAAGACTAGATGATGTTTTGATTGAAGCTGAGCAGGCTTCAAGAACGGTTGAGATTTCTAATGAAGTGACAGAAAAAATTTCTAAGACATCAAATAATATCTTGAATAATAACTTGAACGATACAATGAAGTTCTTAACAGTGTGGTCCTTGATTTTAACTATTCCAACCATTATTACAGGTTTCTTTGGAATGAACGTTAAATTACCAATTTTAAACAACGGATTTGACTGGATTTTAGTAGTTTTCGTTAACTTTTTATTGATGGGTGGATTATATCTCTACTTGAAAAAGAATGATTTTATTTAAAAAATATTTGACAAGAAATTTATCTATGTTAAACTAACTTTATCTTATTAATGATTTAATTAGACTTTAATCTGGGTGTCAGAAAGCTAATGGTTGATGCGAATTAGTCAGGATTAAATGTTCGAAATACATATAAGTTCGGTTAGTAGGACCGTTATTGCCTACATGGAGTGGAACTTTAACAGTTTAATGTGGGTGGTACCACGGTTATTTAGATCGTCCCAGTTATACATTATTGTATGACTGGGATTTTTTTATGGAAGGATTGATCGAAATGGGCAACAAAAATTGCGGAGGCATTATCCGATATTGGAAGCTAGATTAATAATTTAATTTAGTTACTAATGGAGGAATGTAAAATGAAAAAATTTAGTTTAAAAGAGTCAGTAGGAATTTTACTATTATTACTAATTATTTTAGCAGGTGGAGTAAATCAAGGCCTATCTCCAGAAACTCCTGTATTAACAGTTATTGCAATTTTAATTTTAATCGCTAAACTACATGGTGCTGACTGGGAAAAAATTCACAAAGGAATTAAAGAAGGTATCAGTACTGCATTAATCCCAATCTTTATCTTTATACTAATTGGGATCCTAATAGCTGTGTGGATTAAAGCAGGAATTATCCCAGCATTAATGGTTGTTGGTTTTAAATTAATAAGCGTTAAGTTCTTTGTGCCTTCTGTTTTTCTTGTATGTGCTTTAGTTGGTGCTTCAATCGGGAGTGGGTTTACAACGATTTCTACAATTGGAATTGCTCTTTTTGGAATGGGAATCACAATGAACATGAACCCAGCATTAGTTACAGGAGCAATTTTATCTGGTGCGATATTCGGTGATAAGACATCGCCATTATCTGACTCAACTAACTTAGCTTCAGCAATTTCTGGAACAGATTTATTTGCTCATATCAAAAATTTAATGTGGACTACGATCCCAGCTTTATTAATTTCTTTAGTAGTTTTTGTATTTATTGGTCAAGGGAAAAAAGAACCTGACTTTGCTAAAATAGATGCAACTATGAAAATTCTTAGTCAAAACTTCTCAATTTCATGGGTTGCTGCTATTCCTGTAATCTTAATGTTTTTATGTGCATGGTTTAAAATCCCAGCAATTCCAACTTTATTTATAAATATTGCTGTTTCAACCGGAATTATTTTAGTAAATGATCCTCATATTTCACTAAAAGGATTAGCTGCTTTAATGGAAACAGGATATGTAGCTCATACTAAGAATGAAGCAGTAAATGCATTACTGACTAGAGGTGGAATCTCTAACATGATGGGAACTGTTTCTTTGATTATAACAACATTAGCACTTGGTGGTTTACTAATGGAATTAGGAATTATTCAAACTGCGATGGAACCACTAATTCAAAGATTAAATAGACCAGGGAAATTAGTTCTAAGTACTATCCTTGCAGGAATTGGAATAAATCTTTTTGTTGGTGAACAATACCTATCTGTTATTCTTCCAGGTAGAGCTTTCAAGGATGCATTTGATAGAGTAGGTTTAGCTCCATTAGCACTTGGACGTGTCTTGGAAGATGGTGGAAGTGTAATCAACTACCTCATTCCTTGGGGTGTTGCAGGATCTTTTGCAGCCTCAACCTTAGGTGTTCCAGTACTAGAATTCTTACCATTTACTTTATTTGCATTACTATCACCAATTCTTTCAGTAATTAGTGGATATACTGGAATTGGTTTAAAGATGAAGAAAGAAAATTAATTTTATATAATATATAATTCTGATAGCCGTCTATAGTTAGTTTCAAACTAATAATAGATGGTTTTTCTTTCGCAAATTAACGTAAAGTTTGGTATGATAAACTTAAAATGCACATTTTATGGAGGAAAGTAGAATGGAAATGCTTAAAGTACATGGTTCTGGTAATGATTTTTTCATTCTTGATGAAGATAATCTTGAAGAGCCTTTAACAGAAGAAGAACTTATCCAGTTAGCACAAAAGGTTTGTGATCGCGATACAGGGTTACATGGTGGTGCTGACGGTGTCTTATATGTCCAAGCTGGTCATGAAGGCACAGATGGTAGAATGCGTGTTATAAATGCTGATGGTAGTGAAGCAAGTATGTGTGGAAATGGTATTAGAACTGTTGCTCGCTACTTAAGCGAAAAGAAAAATTTAGCAGAATTTAAAATTCAAACGATGCATGCTGATCTTGAAGTAAAAAAAGCTGATAAACTTGCAGAAAAGGTTCCAGCATTTGATGCGGAAATTTCCCCAGTTAGTTTCGATGCACAAGATTTACTAATGCATGTAGGTAAAGAAAAATTAATAGATGATTATATTCCAGAGTTATCAGAAACAATTAAATTTTCTGCAGTAGCAGTTCCTAATCCACATTTGATTGCATTTGTTGATCATGAAACATTGATGGGTGAAGAATTAGGAAGAATTGCTAGTTATTTAAATAACGGAAATAATCCAATTTTCCCTGATGGCGTAAATGTAAGTTTTGTTGAAATTCTAGAACCAGGCAAGATCTTTGTTCGTACATTCGAACGTGGGGTAGGTTTCACAAATGCGTGTGGTACGGCGATGTCAGCTTCAAGTTTGATGTACGTCCTACTACATTCTGACCAAATTGACTTTGAAAAGTTGATTACAGTTATTAATCCTGGTGGTATGGTAAGAACAATGGTTCACAAACGTGAAAATGGTGACTATTGGATGTCATTGATTGGTAATGCGACAGAAGTGGCTAAGGTTAATATTTCTCAAGCAGATGCAATCAATGGTAACTTTGATAATTTCACATGGAATGAAACTGGTGAGCAAGCAGCTTATGAAGCATTTATTGCTCAACTTCACAGATAGAAGGAAAAATTATGGAATTTGAAGAAAAAGTAAAAAAAGTAGAACATGTTTTTGATGGTAAAATAATTGATTTAGATATTGAAACGATAGAACTTCCAAATGGTAAAGAAGCCAAACGAGAAATTATCCGTCATCAAGGTGCGGTTGCTATTATTGCAATTACTGACGAAAATAAAATGGTATTCATCAAACAATGGCGAGCACCTTTAGGCCAGGTAACTCTGGAAGTACCTGCTGGTAAAATAGAACCTGGTGAGGATCCAAATGTAACGGCAGTTAGAGAATTAAATGAAGAAACCCGCTTTGAAGCTGATAAACTAGAATTTATCAATACTTTCTATACATCGCCAGGTTTTGCAGATGAAAAGATGTACATGTATCATGCTGTAAATCTAAAACCAGTTAAGGATGAACTACCACAAGATAGTGATGAATTTCTTGAATTAGTAGAATTATCACTACCTGAAGTAGAACAAGCAATTGCGAAAGGCTTAATCTGTGACAGTAAAACATTAATTGCAGTTATGTACTGGAAATTAATGCAATAGAGGTGGAAAATGGACGAAAAGCCACAATTAAGGCGTAGTAATAAAGTAGATGATGTTCGGGAAGATTCTGAATTAGAAGGTCTAAGTCGAACAGGTTCTAGGAAACTACGCGAATCAAATGAAGAAAATTATAAGAAAAACCGATTAAAAGCAAGACTAAATATGATAATTGCGGGGTTAATTTTGGCAATTATTATAGTATACTTGATAATGTTTTTCGTTAATTTTTAGTAAAGGAATGAATTTTTTTAATGAAGTATGGAATAATTTGTGCAATGGAAGAAGAAATAAAATCTTTAGTGGCACAATTAGAAGATAAAAAACAAGATACAATTGGTAGAATTGATTTTTATAGTGGTACGATCAACGGAAAAGAAGTAGTACTTACTCGCTCCGGAATTGGTAAAGTTCAAGCTGGTGTGACAACTGGTTTGTTAATTGCTAATTATAAAGTAGATGCTGTTATCAATTCTGGTTCTGCTGGTGGTATTGGCGAAGGATTACATGTTGGTGATGTAGTTCTTTCTACAGGTGCTGCTTATCATGATGCAGATGCAACTGCTTTTGGTTATAAACCAGGACAATTACCACAACAACCTCAAATTTATACTGCAGATAAAGATTTATTAGAAGCAATATCTAAAGCAGCCAAAGAATCTAATTTGGTGGCTAAAGAAGGTTTAATTGTTACTGGTGATCAATTTGTATCTTCTAGCGAAAAAATTGCAGCAATTAAAGAAATTTATCCGGAAGCTTTGTCTTGTGAAATGGAAGGAGCAGCAATCGCTCAGGTTGCTTATCAATTCTCAGTACCATTCTTAATTATTCGTGCGATGTCTGATGTTGGCGATGAAGATGCTGGGCAAAGCTTTGATGAATTTATCATAGAAGCTGGTAAAAAGTCAGCAAATATGATTTTAAACTTTTTAGAAAAATAATGTAAGGTGAGAAAGTTGAAGTATATTTACTTAGATAATGCAGGCACAACTCCAATGGCTACAAAAGTTATTGAGAAGATGACTGAAACTATGACCAATACTTTCGGCAACGCTTCTGCCGTAAATTATTATGGTCGTCAAGCACGTGCTATCTTAGATAATAGTCGTCACGTAATAGCTGAGTCAATTAACGCTAAAAATGACAATGAAATTGTATTTACTAGTGGCGGTACAGAAAGTGACAATACTGCTATTATCCAAACAGCGGTGGCTAGAAAAAATGAAGGTCGTCATTTGATTACTACAGCAATTGAACATGAAGCAGTTCTAAAACCAATGGCATATTTAGAACAAGAAGGCTTTGAAGTTACTTATCTTCCAGTTGATGAGTATGGTCAAATTAATTTAGATGATCTAAGACAAGCTATCAGGCCAGACACAATTTTAGTATCTATTATGATGGGGAATAACGAAGTTGGAAGTCATCTTCCTATTAAGGAAATAGGTGAAATTGTTGCTCCAACTAATGCTTGGTTCCATACAGATTCAGTTCAAACTTATGGTGCACTTGATATAGATGTTCAAGATTTAAAAGTTGATTTATTATCAGTGTCTGCACATAAATTGAATGGTCCTAAAATGTTAGGATTTCTATATCGCAGAGATGGAATTAATTTTCCATCCTTGATCAAAGGTGGAGATCAAGAATTAAAGCGTCGTGCAGGAACTGAGAATGTACCGGCGATTGCAGGTTTTGCAGAAGCTGTTAGTTTATTACCAGCAGAAGTAAAAGAAGAACATCGCCAAAAATACTTATCTTTTAAACATCAATTGGTGGATGGATTAAAGGAAAATGGAATTGACTTTGAGATTAATGGGCATCTCGAAGAAAATCAATTACCTCAAATTATTAGTATCTGGTTTAAAGGCTTTGCTAGTGATAGTTTACTAACTAACCTTGATTTAAGTGGGATTTCAGCAGCTGCTGGTTCAGCATGTACAGCTGGCTCATTGGAACCTTCTCATGTTTTAGTAGCAATGTATGGTGAAGATAGTCCAAGAGTTGCTGAATCCTTACGTTTTAGTTTTGGAATCAATAATACTAGTGAGGACATTGATTACTTGATTGAGACGTTAGTAAAAATTATTAAGAAATAGAGGGGATTTATTATGGCATATGGCACAACAGCAAAAATATTAGGAGATACAAAGACATACAAACTTTCTACTAATGTTAAGAGATTTCCACTACGCGATGCAGGCTTTATAGAGTCTAAGGGTGGTAAATTTCAATTAGAACGTTCATTAGATCCATATTCTCCTTTCAATCAAGGATATAAATTAAAAGTCGCAATTCAAGCTGACATGAAGAACTTTAAGATGGTTACTTTAACAGCTAATGGAATGCGCGAAGTAAATATTTTTAAAGGTAATGACAACCAAGGTAATATTGAACAATTAGAATTTATCATTAATGATTTAAAGGAAAGGAAAATCCTAGAAGAAGTTTAGGATGTATTTATGCTTGATATTAATGGTAATAATAGCTATAATGTAGCTTACTGAACAAAAACGACCTTCAAATCGTGAAATTCAGAATATATTGAAATGATGGTGATTTTTTGTGAAAGACAAGAGTCAAATTCGTGTCGTTGTAGGAATGAGTGGTGGAGTTGATTCTTCAGTTTCTGCTTACTTATTGAAACAACAAGGATATGACGTTGTTGGTGTATTTATGAAGAACTGGGATGATAAGAATGATAGTGGTGTCTGTACAGTAACAGAAGACTATCAAGACGTAGCTAAAGTTGCTAGTCAAATTGGTATTCCTTATTACTCAGTTAACTTTGAAAAGGAATATTGGGATAGAGTATTCACATATTTCCTTGATGAATATAAAAATGGACGTACTCCAAATCCTGATATTATGTGTAATAAAGAAGTTAAGTTTAAAGCTTTCTTAGATTACGCAATGTCTATTGATGCAGATTATATTGCAATGGGACACTATGCACAATTGCGTCGTGATGAAGATGGCAGAGTGCATTTACTACGTGGAGCAGATGATAACAAGGATCAAACTTATTTCTTGAGTCAGCTTTCACAAGAACAATTACAAAAAGTAATGTTCCCAATTGGACACTTACAAAAATCAGAAGTGAGAAGAATTGCTGAAGAAGCAGGTTTAGCAACTGCTAAAAAGAAAGATTCAACTGGAATTTGCTTTATCGGTGAACGTAACTTTAGTAAATTCTTAGGTGAGTTCTTACCTGCTCAACCAGGTGAAATGGTAACTCTTGACGGTGAAGTAAAGGGAAATCATTTTGGCTTGATGAACTATACTATTGGTCAACGTAAAGGCTTAGGTATTGGTGGCGATGGCAAGAGTAATGAACCATGGTTTGTTATCGGTAAAGATTTGAAGACAAATACTTTATTAGTAGGACAAGGCTACCACAATGAACATTTATATGCTAATAGTTTAGATGCTTCAAAGTTAAGTTTTGTTGACGATATTTCTGATCGCGGTGATGAATTCCATTGTACAGCTAAGTTCCGTTATCGCCAAAAGGATACAGGCGTTACAGTTAAATTTAATGAAGATCGTACAAAGGTTGAAGTTATTTTTGACGAACCTGTACGTGCTATTACTCCTGGACAAGAAGTTGTATTTTATGATGGTGAAGAATGTCTAGGTAGTGGAACTATTGACCACGCATATAAGGAAAGTAAATTATTACAATACGTATAATTTTGATAAAGAGGATTGCTATTAAGTGATCCTCTTTATTTTTAAATAAAAGGTCAAACTTAGTCAAAGTTTAAAAAAGATGATATAATGTAGGAGATGAAATATATTATAAGGACTGATAAGTATGGATAACGAAAATTATACAACTGAAGTTCAAAAAAGTTTAGCAGAAGCGCAAAAGGTGGCAATTAACCGAAAGCATCAAGAAATTGGAATTAATGAATTATTTAAAGTGTTAGTCCAACCTGGAGAAATAGCTGCCGAGATTTATAAAAAAGCAGGTTTAGACATACAGGCCTTCGAAAACTTTATTGATGGCGAATTAGATAAAGTTAGTGTTGTTGAAGGTGGTAATGTTCAATATGGACAATCAATAAGTCAGCAACTTTTTTCATTATTGCAAAAAGCACAAGAAATAGCTAAAGGCAATCAAGATACTTATGTTTCTGTAGATACCTTAATGTTAGCTTTAATGGAGTTAGAGTACAATCCCTTAACAGAATATTTAAAGCAAACTGGATTAACAAAAAATCAGTTAGGCAAGGTTGTAGCTGATTATCGAGGAGGAGAAAGAGTGACAAGTCAAGATCAGGAAAAAGGCTATAAATCACTTGAAAAGTACGGAGTAAATTTAAACAAAGAAGTTAGAAATGGTAATCAAGATCCTATTATTGGACGTGATGAAGAAATTCGCGATGTTATTCGAATTTTATCAAGAAAAGCTAAGAATAATCCAGTTTTGATAGGTGAACCTGGTGTTGGTAAAACGGCTATTGTTGAAGGACTAGCACAGAGAATTGTTCGAAATGATGTTCCAGATAACCTAAAAGATAAGACTATAATTTCTTTGGATATGGGTTCCTTAATTGCTGGAGCTAAATATCGTGGAGAATTTGAAGAACGATTAAAGAATGTATTAAAAGAAGTGAAGAAAAGCGAAGGAAAGATCCTACTTTTCATTGATGAAATTCATAATATAGTTGGAGCAGGTAAGACTGAAGGTTCGATGGATGCTGGAAACTTATTGAAGCCAATGTTAGCTAGAGGCGAATTACATTTAATTGGTGCCACTACTTTGGATGAATACCGAGAATATATTGAAAAAGATAAAGCTCTTGAAAGACGTTTCCAAAAAGTACTTGTTAAGGAGCCAACTGTTGAAGATACAATTTCCATTTTGCGTGGCTTAAAAGAACGTTATGAAATTCATCACGGAGTTCGTATTCATGATAATGCTTTAGTAGCAGCTGCAACTCTATCCAATCGCTATATTACAGATAGATTTTTACCAGATAAAGCCCTTGATTTAATCGATGAAGCTTGTGCTGAAATACGTGTAGAAATGAATTCCGTTCCTAATGAATTAGATCAAGTAACTCGCGAGTTAATGCGTGAGGAAGTTGAAGAAGCTGCTTTGAAGAAAGAAACAGATGCTGCATCTAAGAAACGCTTAGAGGAGTTACAAGCCGAATTATCCAATTTGCGTGAAAAAGCTAATAAACTTCGTCAACGTTGGGAAGATGAAAAACTAGACATCCAAAAAGTATCTGATAAGAAATCTGAATTAGATAAAGCTCGTCATCAATTAGAAGAAGCTGAAAATAATTATGATTTAGAAAAGGCTGCTAAGTTACAACATGCAACGATTCCACAACTAGAAAAAGAACTACAACAATTGGAAAATAGTGAACGTCCTAAAGAATGGATGGTTGAAGAGTCTGTCACTGATAAGGAAATTGCAGAAGTAATTAGTAGAATGACTGGTATTCCAATTAGTAAATTGGTTGAAGGAGAACGTGAAAAGCTTTTACATTTAGCAGATAATTTGCATAAGCGTGTAATAGGCCAAGATGAAGCTGTAGATGCAGTCTCTGATGCAGTCTTAAGATCTAGAGCTGGTTTGCAAAATCCTAACAAGCCACTGGGATCTTTCTTGTTCTTGGGACCAACAGGTGTCGGTAAAACAGAACTAGCTAAGGCTTTAGCAGAGAATTTATTTGATTCTGAAAGCCATATGGTAAGAATAGATATGTCAGAATATATGGAAAAATATTCAGTTTCAAGATTAGTTGGTGCTGCTCCTGGTTATGTAGGATACGAAGAAGGTGGACAACTTACAGAAGCTGTTCGTCGCAATCCTTATACTATTATTTTGTTAGATGAAGTTGAAAAAGCTCATCCAGATGTTTTCAACATTTTATTACAGGTTCTAGATGATGGACGCTTAACTGATGGTCAAGGAAGAACGGTTAACTTTAAGAACACAATTTTAATCATGACATCTAATTTAGGTTCAGAGTTCTTGCTAGAAAATGATTCTACAGATGGTACAATTTCTCCTGAAATAAAGAAGAAAGTCATGCAACTAACACAGGCACATTTCAAACCAGAATTTTTAAACCGTATTGATGATATTTTGATGTTTACACCATTAACAATGGATTCTGTACAAAAGATTGTTGAAAAATTCATTCATCAATTGTCAGACAGGTTAGAAAGTCAAGAGATTACGTTAGGTATTGATGAAGATGCTCAGAAGTGGATTGCTAAAGAAGGATATAACCCAGCTTATGGTGCAAGACCATTGCAAAGATTTATAACTAATAACGTTGAAACGCCGCTAGCTAAGGAAATAATCGCTGGGAAAATTCTACCTCATTCTAAAGTAACGGTAACTTTAGTAGATAACCAATTAAAATTTATAACTCAAGCATAATAAAAAAGTGTGTGAATTTTACGTTCACACACTTTTTGTTTGATATAAACTATTTTGAAGCTTTTTTATCGCTGATAAAGTAGTTCAAGCAGTTAATACCGATTAAACCACCAATCATGCAAATTACACCACTTGCTAACCAGTCAAATTGAACACCAGTTAAAGCAGAAATGATATAACCAATAACTTCACCATAGATAAAGCCCCAAAATAGGACTGTAAGTTGTTTACCCATTTTCAACACCTCATATCTATACTAAGTTATTCTATCACAATTTTAAAGAACTTACATGTAATATTTGTGTATCTTATCTATAATTTTGTAAAGTTGATATCTTTTAAGTATAATGAAATTGTATTTTGTAGGAAAGGAGAGATATTATGTATGCTCCCTTACAAGTTTTAAGTTCATATAGTTTGTTGCAAAGTCCATTGAGAATTTCAGAGTATGTAAAGTTAGGAAAAGAATTGGGATACAGTGCTCTGGTATTGACAGATATAAATTCAATGTATGGCGTTTTGGACTTCTATCATGAATGTGTTAAAGCAGGAATTAAACCAATTATTGGTATTACATTACAATCTAGCGATGATGAGTATATTTTTATTGCTAAGAACAGTAATGGTTATCAAAATTTGATGAATATTTCTTCAAAGAGACTAACTGCAGTAGATGAGAACTATAAAAATATTTTTAAATTAGCAGATATTACAGAGTATTTACAGGATGTAATTGTTGTATTGAATCCATCGTATCTAACGGTAAATGACATAATAAGTGATCAAGTGACAGAATTACAAACATTAGTGTCAGCTGCCGAGACAATTTATTATGGTGTTAACCCTAATGATAGAGATGCTATAAATAATGATTTAATGGCTGCTGAGAAGTTACAATTAGAGACGATTTTATTAACACCAGTTAAATACTTAAAAGAACGTGATTATTTTAGTACTAAGGTATTACAAGCCATAGGAACTGGTGAAAATGTTAATCCGAATTGGAATTTTAAAAATGATGGAAATTATCTACATACACCTGAGGAATATGAGCGCTTAGGTACAGATTATTTAAGTAGTGCATATCAAAATGCAATTAATGTGATTGCTCAATGTAACTTAACATTAAACTTTCCTAAAACACAGTTACCCCATTTTAAAGAAACTAATGGCTTAAATTCAGAAGATTTCTTAAGAAAATTATGTCAAGAAGGATTAGCTAAAAGAATAGCGGAAGAAAATATAAAGAACCAAGAAGAATATCAGAATAGATTAGATTATGAATTATCAGTTATTCATCGCATGGGATTTGATGATTACTTCTTAATTGTTTGGGACGTGACAAATTTTGCTCATGAAAATAATATTTTAACCGGTCCAGGTAGAGGATCAGCAGCTGGTTCTTTAGTTTCATATACCTTATATATTACTGATATTGATCCTATTAAGTATGACTTGATTTTTGAACGTTTTTTGAATGAAGAACGTGCTCAAATGCCAGATATTGACTTAGATATTCCTGATATAAAAAGAGATACTATCATTGAATACTTACATCAGAAATATGGGCAGCAACATATGGCACAGATCATAACCTTTGGAACATTAAAAACAAAACAGGTATTGCGCGATGTTGCTAGGGTATTTGATTTAAAAACTTATGAAGCAGATGCGTGGAGTAAGGCGATACCTAAAGAATATGGAATTACTCTAAAAGAAGCGTATGCTAGTAGCCAATCTTTGAAGAACTTAGTTGCAGATAACTCTAAGAATCGACTATTATTCGAAACAGCCATTGCACTTGAAGGACTACCACGACATTATTCTACACATGCAGCTGGGATTATCTTAAGTGATGATGATTTAGTAGATCACGTACCAGTTCAGATTGGTGGCGATGGTATTTTAATGAGTCAATTTGCTAAAAATCAAGTTGAAGAAGTTGGATTGTTAAAAATGGATTTTCTAGGATTGAGAAATTTATCAATTTTGGAAAATACAATTACACTAATAAAAAAGGGTTATCATATTGATTTTGATATAAGAAAAATTAATTTGGATGATCCTGAAACTTTAAAGATCTATCAAAATGCAGAAACAAGTGGTATTTTTCAATTTGAATCAGCTGGTATCAGAGGGGTACTAACAAAATTAAAGCCTACTTCATTTGAAGATGTAGCAGCGGTAAATGCCTTATATCGTCCAGGACCTATTCAAAATATTGACGAATTCATTGCAAGAAAGCATGGTGAAAGACCAATAACTTATCCTTCAAAAGAACTGGAAGGTATTTTGAAGCAAACTTATGGAATTATGGTTTACCAAGAACAAGTTATGCAAGTTGCTTCTGCTATGGGAGGCTTTACTTTAGGACAAGCGGATTCGCTTAGAAGAGCGATGAGTAAAAAGAAACATGATATCATCTCGCGAATGGAAGTTATGTTTATTAATGGTGCGATGAAAAAAGGATACACGCATGAAGTTGCTAAAAAAGTGTATGCTTACATCATGGAATTTGGAGATTATGGTTTTAACCGGTCACATGCAGTTGCTTATTCAAAAATGTCATTTGAATTAGCATATATAAAAGCACATTATCCAGCAGCTTTCTTTGCAGCTTTATTAAATTCAGTAATTGGAAATCCACGTAAAACTAAAGATTATGTTTTAGAAGCTAAGAATAAGGGAGTAAAAGTTCATCATCCAGACATCAATATTAGCCAATCTCTATATATCTTACGTAATGGGGAAATCTACTTTGGTTTAAGTTGTATTAAGTCATTGAGAAAGAACTTTCTTCAAGATATTTTGCAAGAAAGAAAACGAAGTGGTATTTTCAAAAACATGGAGGATTTCTTGCAAAGAATCGATAAAAGATACTTAAAAAGAGAATTAATAGAGATTTTAATTTATTCAGGTGTCTTTGATACATTTGGTCAATCTAGAAAAGAATTGTTGGCGATGTTGCCACGCTTACTAAGCAATATTGAACTTAGTGGAAATAATGTTGAACTATTTTCAATATTGGCACCCAAGAAAACGACTGTAGAAAAGATAGAGATTTCAAATGATGAACTCTTAGAAAAAGAAAATTATTATCTAGGAGCTTATTTATCAGGTCATCCAGTCGAAAAATATGTAGAGTTAATCTATTTAACCAATTCAACTAGAGTTTCTCAAATAAACGAGTCTAATAAAGATAAGTATGTTTCAATGATTTTGCAGATAAAAGTTATAAAAATCATTAGAACTAAAAATGGTTCTCAAATGGCGTTTGTAACTGCAGCTGATCAAACTGGAAACATTGATTTAACGTTTTTCCCTAATGTATATAAGAGATTTTCATCAGTTTTGGAAGATGGAAATATTATCTTAATTGAAGGTAGAGTTGATACAACAAGAGGATTGGCCATAACAATTAGTAAAGCGATGTTAGCAAACGATGTAAGAATAAAAACTTATTATCTACGCTTAGCAAAAGCCTTCGATACAAGTAAAAGAAGAAATCTTGAAAAGTTAATGCTCCAAAATAGTGGTAATGTACCTGTTATTATAGTTGATGAAAAATCGGGGAAAAAGAAACTTCTTAATAAAAAATTATGGCTATCACAGGATAAAATAGTTTACAATAGACTTGTAGAGTTGTTAGGAGTTGAAAATGTAGTTTTGAAATAAATTAAGTTACTTTTTCAAAAAAATTATTGGTTTTGACGGCTTTTTTACAAAAAAATCAGAATTTTTACTTAATTTTTCATATTTTTACAAGACAATTGCTTATAAAAGTGGTAATATTACTTGTGGAGAATGTAGTTCTACTGAAATATATACTTGAGGTGAAAAAATGAAACGCATTGGTATTTTAACTAGTGGTGGCGATGCAGCTGGTATGAACGCAGCTGTACGTGCGATTGCTCGTTCTGCAATGAATGCAGGTCTTGAAGCTTACGGTATCAACTACGGATATAAAGGACTTGTAGAAGGTAACATCTTTAAGATGGAATCTACAAAACTTGATGAAATTATCAGTCGTGGTGGTACTATCTTATATTCTGCACGTTTCCCAGAATTTGCAGAAACAGAAACACAATTGAAAGGTATCGAACAATTAAAGAAATTTGGTATTGAAGCATTGGTTGTTATCGGTGGCGATGGTTCATACCACGGTGCAGAAAAATTAACTATGCACGGATACAATTCAATTGGTGTACCAGGAACTATTGATAATGACATTCCAGGTACAGACTTTACAATTGGTTTCGATACTGCTGCTAATGTTGCAATGGAAGCATTAGATCGTATCAACGATACTGCAACTTCACACCAACGTGTATTCGTTGTTGAAGTTATGGGTCGTGGTGCAGGTGATATTGCATTATGGTCTGGTATTGCTACTGGTGCAGATGCAATTGTTATTCCAGAACGTGAATACGATATTGAAGCTATCGCAAATAAAATTTCCGAAAACCGTAAGAACGGTAAAGATCATGGCTTAATTGTTTTAGCAGAAGGCGTAATGGGCGCTGCTGAATTCAAAGAAAAGCTTGATCAATACGGTGATTTTGATAGTCGTGCTATTACTTTGGGACATATCCAACGTGGTGGTAGCCCAACTGTTAAAGATCGTGTTTTAGCTACAAGACTTGGTGATTATGCTATTCGCTTGTTACTTGAAGGTAAAGGTGGTTTAGCTATTGGTATTCATGATAATCAATTGGTTGCAACTGATATCATTGATACACTTGAAAATCACAAACATCAAACAGATGTATCATTACAAGATTTGAATGATCGTGTTCGTTTCTAATTTTGTATCGATAAAGTATTTATTTTAACTTTCGGCAAAGATAGACATGAAAGTCATCTTTTAATATTTTCAAAGGAGAGGTTTTATTCATGAAAAAGACCAAGATCGTAAGTACCCTTGGACCAGCTAGTTCTGACCTAGATACAATTGTTAAGTTAATCGAAGCAGGTGCAAATGTTTTCCGTTTTAATTTCTCACACGGTGATCATGAAGAACACTTAGGCCGCATGAATTTAGTTCATGAAGCTGAAAAAATTACTGGTAAAACAGTAGGTTTCTTATTAGATACAAAGGGTGCAGAAATCCGTACAACTGTTCAAAAAGAAGGCAAGATTCATTTTGTAATCGGTGATGAAGTACGTATTTCTATGGACGATTCTATTGAAGGTACAAAAGAAAAAATCGCTGTAACATACCCTGGTTTATACGATGACGTTCACGAAGGTGGACATGTATTGTTTGACGACGGTTTGATTGATATGCAAATCGAAAAGAAAGACGATGCAAACAAAGAACTTGTATGTAAAGTATTAAACGAAGGTACACTTGGTTCTCGTAAAGGTGTTAATGCTCCTGGTGTTTCTATCAACTTACCTGGTATTACAGAAAAAGACTCTGATGATATCCGCTTTGGTTTAGACCAAGACATTAACTACATTGCTGCTTCCTTCGTACGTAAGCCACAAGATATCTTAGATATTCGTGAATTACTTGAAGAAAAGCACATGGAACATGTACAAATCTTCCCTAAGATTGAATCTCAAGAAGGTATCAACAACTTTGATGAAATCTTGAAAGTTTCTGATGGTTTGATGATTGCTCGTGGTGACATGGGTGTTGAAATCCCAGCTGAAAATGTTCCATTGGTACAAAAATCATTAATCAAGAAGTGTAACTTAGCTGGTAAGCCAGTTATTACAGCTACACAAATGCTTGACTCTATGCAAGAAAACCCACGTCCTACACGTGCTGAAGCTTCTGACGTTGCTAACGCTGTATTTGATGGTACAGATGCAACAATGCTTTCTGGTGAATCTGCAAATGGTGACTACCCTGTAGAATCTGTTGCTACAATGGCACGTATCGACATCAAGTCTGAAAATGCATTACGTCAACACAAAGCATTGACATTAGATGCATTTGATAAGACAGATGTTACAGAAGCAATTGGTCGTTCAGTTGCTGAAACAGCAGAAAACTTGAACATTAAGACAATTGTTGCTGCTACAAAATCTGGTCATACAGCACGTATGATTTCTAAGTACCGTCCAAATGCTGACATTTTAGCTGTTACATTTGATGACCGTACACGTCGTGGTTTAACAGTTAACTGGGGTGTACAACCTGTATTGGCTGATGCTCCTTCATCAACTGATGAAATGTTCCAATTAGCTACAGAAGAAGCTAAGAAGGCTGGTTTAGCTAAGGAAGGCGACTTGATCTTAATCGTTGCTGGTGTTCCTGTAGGTGAAAAAGGTACTACAAACATCATGAAGATCCAATTAATTGGTTCTAAGTTAGTTTCAGGTCAAGGTGTTGGTGATGAAACTGTTATCGGTAAGACAGTTGTTGCAACATCTGCTGATGAAGCAAACAAGAACGCTGTTGAAGGTGGAATCCTTGTAACAAAGACAACTGACAAAGATTACTTACCAGCTATTGAAAAATCATCTGCTTTAATCGTTGAAAATGGTGGTTTAACATCTCATGCAGCTGTAGTAGGTATCTCTATGGGTATTCCTGTAGTTGTTGGTGCTAAGGATGCAACATCATTGATCAAGAGCGGTGAAGTTGTAACAGTTGATAGCCGTCGTGGTATTGTATACCATGGTGCATCAAACGCTCTTTAATCCTGTTACGATAAGATTTTAGAGTTTCGCAACTTGTGAGATTTTATTAAAAATATAATTGAGTAGCTCATTTCGTTTTTACGAAATGGGCTACTTTTTATTTTTATCAAAAAACAAGGTACAACAGTTGTATTTCGATATTATAATGTACTTAAGAAAGAAATGAAATGAGGTATAAGTAGTATGGAATATAGCGAGAAAGAAACAGAAGAGTGGCTTTGTGGAGGAGAATTACCTGATAAAAGTACTAAACTGGGTATAAAGGAATATATTTTCGATGATGTGACGCTAACTTTAGATAAAAATCTACATCCAACAATTAAAAGTAGTAAGAGTATTAAATTAAAGTTGTTAGAATTTAAATATGAATATCACTCTTCGAAGGGAGAAAATGTAGTATTGTTGAGGCTATCTTATCAACAAGGAAAAGAAGTTGTCAGAGTAACAAAGGAAATAATTGAGAAATAATTGTATGAATTTTAAAGTAGATATTAAAATAAAAAAATGCTATAGTTTACGATTTGAATTAGTAAGCTGCAGCATTTTTTGTTGAAAATGTATTATTTAAAAATAATTAATGATAATAAAGCTAATATTGCTGGTGTACCTTGTAAAAGCAGAATTTTGCTGTTTTTAGCACTAAGCCATCCATAAATTGCGGCAATAATAACAAAGATAACAAACATTGTAGTACCTATAAATTGAGAATTTACAGGGAAAAAGAAACGAGAGAATAGCAAACCAACACCAATAAAACCATTGTATAGACCTTGATTTTTCATTGAAACTCTAGCTTCTTCCATTGATAAGTATTCTTTACTTAATCCAAAGACATTTTCTAATTTTTCTTTAGAGGCAAACATTTCTAACTGCATGATGTATAAAGCTTCTAAAGCAACTAAAGAGGCTAAGATAGTAGAAAAAATACTCATTAAATTTTCCTCCTTTAAAATTATGTAACGTTACTAGTATAGCGAAAAAAATGATATTATTGCAAATTAAAAACCTTTGGAAATAAAGATTTTTAATCCCAAAGGTTTATTTTGTATTTTTTTGTCGTCTTCGATATCCTAAACCGAAAGGAACCATATTTTCAGTTCCGTTTTTAATTCTTTCGATATTTTTCCAATGTCTAGCAAAAACGAATATAGTTAACACAATGGCTACGATAGTTAAAACTCGATCATTGAAAAATAAGGAAATGATAGAAACAAGTGTGAAGCCTAACATACTAGCAACACTTACCATACTACTAATATATAAAGTAATGATAAAAATGGCCCATGCAATTGTGAAGAATAAAGGATTATATACAAGTAATACGCCTACACTTGTAGCAACTGCCTTACCACCTCTAAAGCCAGCAAAAATAGGAAATACATGCCCTAAAATTGCAGATAATCCAATCAATAGCACACTAACATTTACGTGGAAAATAAATGGTAAACAAGCTGTTATAGTTCCTTTTAACATGTCCATTAATAATACAACGATACCAGCTTTCTTTCCCAGAACTCTAAAAGTATTAGTAGTACCCATGTTACCACTACCATAGTTACGAATATCTTTATTATAAAATATCTTTCCTATCCAAACACCAGATGGAATAGATCCTAAAAGGTATCCTATAATAAGCATTAAGATAATTTTTATATCCACTAAAAAATTCCTCCTAAAGTAGTCACTCATACACTATATTAACATTAAAGAAACTATTTTTCATTAATTAAAATTAAAATTTATCCATATAATTGCTTGATATGAGATAGAAAAATGCGATATGATATTAAAGACGTGACTTTTAAAGTCAGAAAGGAGAAGAGCATGCCAAAGAATAATTATAATGATGACTCAATTCAAGTTCTAAAAGGCCTAGAAGCTGTTAGAAAGCGTCCTGGGATGTATATAGGCTCTACAGATTCACGTGGATTACATCACTTAGTATATGAAATATTTGATAACGCAGTTGATGAAGCACTATCTGGTTATGGCAAAGAAATTAACGTTATTATTCATAAAGATGATTCAATAACAGTAGTCGATAACGGACGTGGAATGCCAGTTGGAATGCATTCAATGGGAATTCCAACAGTAGAAGTAATTTTTACTGTTTTACATGCAGGTGGTAAATTTGGCCAAGGCGACTATAAAACTTCAGGCGGATTACACGGCGTTGGTGCTTCTGTCGTTAACGCACTCTCCTCAAAGTTAACTGTAAATACTGTTCGAGATGGCATTGAATATGAAGAAGATTTTGTTAACGGTGGGCAACCTGTAGGAACTTTACGTAAAATTGGTAAAGCTAAACGTAAAAGTGGTACAAAAGTAACTTTTAAACCTGATGCTAATATTTTTTCAACAACAAAATATAATTTTAATACTTTAGCAGAAAGATTAAGAGAATCTGCTTTCTTATTAAAGGGTGTAAAGATTACTTTAACAGATGAAAGAACTGACCCATATACTGAAGAAGAATTCTTATATGCGGAAGGAATTAAAGAATTCGTAGAATATTTAAATGAAGATAAAGATGTATTAGGTCCTGTCATGTACTTTGAAGGTAAAAAAGATGGTATCGAAGTTGAAGTTGCGGGCCAATATAATGATGGATATTCTGAAACTATAATGTCATTTGTTAATAATGTCCGTACTAAAGATGGTGGAACACACGAAGCTGGAATGAAAGCTGCATGGACTAAGGCTTTTAATGAGTATGCTAGAAAAATTAACCTTCTTAAAGACAAAGATAAGAATCTTGAAGGTAGTGACGTTCGTGAAGGACTTTCAGCAGTTGTTTCTGTTCGCATTCCTGAAGAATTACTACAGTTTGAAGGACAAACTAAAGGAAAATTAGGAACTCCTGAAGCTCGTCAAATTGTTGATAGTGTTGTTAATGAGCAATTAGGTTATTTCTTAATGGAAAATGGTGATTTTGCCCAAGAGTTAGTTCGAAAATCCATTAAGGCACGCGAAGCACGTGAAGCAGCACGTAAAGCACGTGATGAGAGTAGAAATGGCAAAAAGAGACGTAAAAGCGAACGCCTATTATCAGGTAAGTTAACTCCTGCGCAATCTAAGAATGCTAAGCGTAATGAATTGTTCCTAGTCGAAGGTGATTCTGCTGGTGGTTCAGCAAAACAAGGAAGAGATAGAAAATTCCAAGCAATCCTACCATTACGAGGAAAAGTATTAAATACACAAAAAGCCAAATTACAAGATATCATGAAAAATGAAGAAATCAATACCATGATTTATACTATTGGTGCTGGAGTAGGTGCAGAATTTAACATCGATGATGCAAATTATGATAAGGTTATTATCATGACTGATGCTGATACTGATGGTGCACATATCCAGACATTGTTATTAACGTTCTTCTATAAGTATATGCGACCAATGATTAATGCAGGGAGAGTATACATCGCATTACCACCATTATATAAGATTGAAAAAACTGTTAAGAAAAAGCGCGTTATTAAGTATGCATGGACTGATGCTGAATTAGAAAGTGCTACTAAAGAACTTAAAAAAGGATACACTTTACAAAGATATAAAGGGTTAGGAGAAATGAACGCTGATCAGCTTTGGGAAACAACTATGAATCCGGAAACAAGAACGTTGGTTCGTGTGAGAATAGATGATGATACAATAGCTGAAAAACGTGTTACAACTCTAATGGGTGATAAAGTAGAACCTCGTCGTAAGTGGATTGAAAAAAATGTTAAATTTACTTTAGAAGAAGATGGAAGCTTGTTAGATACAGTTGTCGCTGAAGGAGCTCATGGCGAAATTTCTGACGATAAGTTAAAGGATACAGAGGCTTTATTTGATAAAAATGATTATTAAAAACGGTAAGGAGCGTGGTAATTAATGCCGACTGAAAGAAAAATTCAAGAATTATCACTAGAAGCTGTTATGGGAGAGCGTTTTGGTAGATATTCTAAATATATTATTCAGGAACGTGCTTTACCTGATATTCGTGACGGACTAAAACCGGTTCAAAGACGCATTTTATTTGCAATGAACGAAGATGGAAATACTCATGACAAAGCATTTAGAAAATCTGCTAAGTCTGTAGGTAATGTTATGGGTAATTTCCACCCTCATGGTGATACCTCTATTTATGAAGCTATGGTTCGTTTGAGTCAAAGTTGGAAATTACGTGAACCGCTAATTGAAATGCACGGAAATAACGGTTCTATGGACGGAGACTCTCCAGCTGCTATGCGTTATACAGAAGCTAGATTATCTCAAATTGCTTCTGAAATGTTGCAAGATATTGATAAAAAAACTGTCGATATGGTACTTAATTTCGATGATACAGAATACGAACCAACCGTCTTGCCAGCACGTTTCCCTAATTTGTTAGTAAATGGGGCTACAGGAATTTCTGCTGGTTACGCAACTGAAATTCCTCCTCATAATTTGAGTGAAACAATTGAAGCTGCAATTTATTTGATAAATCATCCTAATGCTAGCCTAGACGATTTGATGCAATTTATTAAAGGACCGGATTTCCCAACCGGTGGTATTTTGCAAGGTATAGATGGAATTAAAAAAGCTTATGAAACAGGACGTGGTAGAGCGGTTTTACGTTCAAAAACTAAGATTGAAGATATCAGAGGCAATAAGCAGCAAATTATTGTTACTGAAATTCCATATGAAGTTAATAAATCAGCTTTAGTTAAACGAATTGATGAATTGAGAATATTGAAAAAAGTAGAAGGCATTTCTGAAGTAAGGGACGAAAGTGATAGAGAAGGTCTTCGAGTAGTAATTGAGTTAAAGAAAAATGCCAATGCACAAGGTATTCTAAATTATCTATTTAAGAATACAGATTTACAAGTTTCCTATAACTTTAATATGGTAGCAATCAACAATAAGCGACCTGAACACGTAGGACTAAAAACAATTTTAGAAGCTTATTTAGAACATCAACGTGAAGTAACAACTAGAAGAACAAAATTCGATTTGGAAAAAGCTAAAGCTAGAGAACATATAGTTAAAGGATTAATTAAAGCTTTATCTATTCTAGATGATGTTATTAAAACAATTCGTGCATCTAAGAATAAGTCTGATGCTAAAAAAAATTTGGTATCTGAATTTTCATTTACTGAAGCTCAAGCAGAAGCAATTGTTTCTTTACAATTATATAGGTTAACAAATACCGATGTTACTGCACTTCAAAAAGAAGCAGAAGAATTGCAAAAAGCTATTGCTAATTTTGAAAATATCCTTGCTAATCCAAAAGAACTTGATAAAGTAATTCGTAAGGAATTAAATGCTATTAATAAGAAATATGGTTCAGAACGCTTAACTATCATTCAAGATGAAATTTCATCATTGAAGATCGAAACTGAAGTAATGGTTGCTCAAGAAGATGTAATGCTACTCGTTTCCCATGATGGTTATGTTAAACGTTCATCGCTTCGATCATTCAATGCATCTGATAATGATGAGAATGGCTTGAAAGATGAAGACTATCCAATTTTACAAAGTGTTGTTAATACTTTATCACATTTATTTATTTTCACTAATAAAGGTAACCTAATTTATCGTCCTATTCATAAAGTTATAGAATCTCGTTGGAAAGACACAGGAGAACATTTATCTCAAACTGTAGGTTTAGGAAATGACGAGTATGTTTTAAATGCTTTTGTTTTTGAAAATATAGATCAAGATGCAAAGTTCTTAATAGCTACAAAAGAGGGCTATATAAAACAAGTAAAATTGGCTGATTTAAAACCAGGACGAACATATAAGACACGTGCTAGTCGATATATTAAATTAAAGACTGATGTTGATGAAGTGATTTCAGTGTCCCAAGTTGAATCTGATAAATCTCAAGTCTTTTGTGCATCCTATACAGGATATGGATTGAGATATAGTCTAGATGAAGTCCCTACTAATGGAGCTTTAGCTGCTGGTGTAAAATGCATGGATTTAAGAGATGATACATTAGCAAATGTTATTTTAGTATCTGAAAGTGACGAAGTTTCTATTATAACTCAACGTGGCAGTTATAAGAAGATGAAAGTAGCTGACGTACCATTGACTACAAGAGCAAGACGTGGTGTTCAAATTTTAAGAGAATTAAAAACTAAGCCACATCGTATAATTTTTGCTGAATTAGTTCAAACAAACCAAGAATTAGTATTATTATTGTCAGATGGTAAGCAAGAAACTGTAAAACCTGAAGATCACCAATTAAATGATAGATATTCGAATGGATCATTTGTAGTTGATGCTGAAACTGATACAATTGAAAATATCTATACTAAAATTATTGAAGATTAAAAAAAGTAGGATTATTATTCCAATTAGAATTTTGGAATAATAATTCCTACTTTTTATTTTGTCTAAGTTCTAATACAAAGTCTTCAGTTGGCGTAACAGTCAACGTTTTTTGTCCTTCATAAATAACAAATCCAGGTTTACTTCCATTAGGTTTACGAATATTTTTAACTTGAACATAGTCGATAGGAACATTAGCAGAACTTCTAAATTTAGAAAAGTACGCTGCTAACATTGCTGCCTCAAATAAAGTTTCATCGCTAGGATTATTAGACTTTATAATGACATGAGAGCCAGGAATATTTTTTGCATGTAACCAAATATCAGTCTTTTTAGCAGTATGCAAAGTGAGTTTTTCGTTTTGCAAATTATTTTTACCAACTAGAATCTCAGTTCCATCGCTTGCTATAAAAGATTCAGGCTTATTAATTTTTACTCTACTACTATGCTTACTTTTTTGTTGCTTTTTCTTAATATAACCTTCTTGTTGTAACTCCGTTTTAATATCATTTAAATCAGCAGGAGTTGCTAATTCTATTTGAGTTTGTATTTCTTCTAGATAAGCAACTTCTTTTTTAGTAAGTTCTATTTGCTCATTAACAAAAGTAACAGCATTCTTAAGTTTTTGATACTTTTTGAAGTATTTTTGTGCATTTTGAGAAGGGGACAGTTGGTTAGATAATGAGATTGTAATTTCTTTATTATTATCATAAAAATTAGGAAGAGTTATTTTAGTCATACCACGTTTAATTTGATATAAATACGTTGTTAAAACTTCTCCTTTAATACGATACTCATCAGCGTTTTCTGTAGCTTTTAATTCATTAGAGAGTTTCTTTAACTTTTTCTTATTTCGCTGCAGATTTTTTCTAATAACGTGTAGTAATTGTCCACCTTGTTGCTGTACTCTATCCCTGTTAGCTTTAGTATGATAGAAAACATCCAACATTTCACTTAAAGTAGTAAATTTTTTATCGTTAGGATTATCAGTAAAAATCGAGAAGTTATTACCATTCATTGTAGGAATAGGATCTTCTGTCATTGCAAAAAAATCATTGAAAGCCTGGACAGAATTATTTGAAGAATGCAATTTATCTGCTAAAGCAAGTGCATTATCTCTAGAAATACCTTGATATTGCTTTAATAAGTTGTCAGCTAAAACTTCGCGATTAGGGTATTTTTGTATGAGTTTTTCAAATGTATTTGATTCTTGTTCAAAAGGATTCTCTTTATTTTGGGTAGGTGGTTGACGATAAGTAGCACCTGGTAATAAAGTTCGATATCTATTTTGATCCATTCCGACATGTTTGATAGTATCAATAATCTTATTTGTTGATTGATTGATTAAAATGACATTGCTATATCTTCCCATGATTTCAGCACTTAATAGTAAAGGAAGTTTATCTCCTAATTCATTACGGGTTAGAAATTCAAAATATACAACTCTATCATTATCTAATTGCTTAATTTCTAGCAATTTTGCACCTTCCAAGTATTTTCTTAACATCATAGTAAAATTAGTTGGAACTGCTGGATTAGTATAAGGAATTTGTGTAATTTGAAATCTAGCATAACGAGGATTAGCAGATAGTAGCACAGGATAATTAGTCCTATTAGCTCTGATTGTTAAAATTACTTCATTTGGATAAGGTTGAGATATTTTAGTAACTCTACCATTTTGTAAAGTTTGATTTAATTCATGAATCATTGCATGAGTGAATAAACCATCAAAAGTCAATGATATCAGCTCCGTTCTAATTTGGTATTCACACTAATATTGATATTATACCAGATATTCATTTTTTGCATGTACTTTGCATTTTATATTTTCAAATATTTTTTGATAGTACCAAAAAATATTTGAAATTTACTGATCTATGTAGCATAATATTTTACAGGATTACTGTGAAGTGAGGTTAGGACTATGAAAAGTACAAAAGAGAACCTTTTGATAGTAAGTAAAAGTTATCAAGCTTTATTACAAAAAAGAGCTAAACAAGTTAATTTAACGGTAGCTGAATGGCAATTATTAAGATTAATTGTTGAAGGCTACAATACACAACAACTTTTAGCTGAAAATACTAATTTAGATGTATCTACATTGAGTCGACAATTATCTAGACTTGATGCCAAGCGTTTAATAAAAAAAGAAGTAATAAGAACAGAAGAAAAGATTCGTTCTCGTCCAGCATCCTCATATTCACTAAATGAGGCAGGACAAGCAAGTTTAGATAAAATGAATCAAAAATTTGAAGAATTAAATCAACAAATTTTTGAACATTGGACAGATGAAGAAGATAACTTGCTAAAAATCTTACTAAATAGATTAGCAACACGCTTACAACAAATTAATTAGTTAGGTATTTTTAAAATTTATCTTATCCTAGATAGTAAGTAGATATAATCTATGGTATGATAATAAATGTTATTATAAAAAAAGTAGGTGTACACTTTATGAAAATCGCTGTTGTTACTGATAGTACAGCTTATTTAGAACCTGAAGTGGCAGAACAATATGGAATTAAAGTTGTTCCTATTCCATTTATTATAGATAACAAGGTTTATAATGAAGGTATTGATATTACCACAGAAGAATTTTACAGCAAGTTAAAAACTTCAGAATCATTTCCAAGTACATCTCAACCTGCAATCGGAGAACTTATTAATTTATATACATCATTAGGAAATGAAGGTTATGATGCTGTAATTAGTATTCATTTAGCCGGAACAATTTCTGGCTTGGTTCAAACAATTGAAAATATCAGAGAGCAAGTTACGAATATTGATGTAATACCATTTGATTCGAAAATTACAGTTCGTTTGATGGGAAATCTTGCTATTGCTGCTGCTAAGATGGCACAAGCTGGAAAAGATGTTGATGAAATTATTTCAACTTTAGAATCACTACGAAGTACCATTAAAGAATATTTTGTTGTTGATGATTTACAAAACTTGGTTCGTGGTGGACGTTTATCAAATGCTTCAGCTTTTATTGGTAGTGTTTTAAAAATAAAACCAATCTTAACTTTTGATGATGAATCAGATAAAATTGTAGCTTTTGATAAAGTTCGCTCAACTAAGCGTGCTTTAAAGCGTGTAGAGGACTTATTTGAAGAAAATATCAAAGATCGTTCTTATCCTTTGAGACTAATAGTTTTTCATGCTAATAACGAAGAAATGGCTATGGAATGGAAAGCTAAATTACAAGAGAAATATCCGGATTATCCAATTGATGTTAGTTATTTTGGACCAGTTATCGGAACTCATTTAGGTGAAAAGGCGCTTGCTTTAGGTTGGATGAAAGATATTGAAAAATTAGATTTTTAATATTCGAAAGCTAGAGCGGATGCTTTAGCTTTTTTATATATCATAAAAAGATTAAATTATGTTTTAAGTTATATGAACTTTTTTATTAATACGATATACTCTAGGTATCAGACTAACGTTAAAACAGAAAGGTGAGTTAGAAGTGAAAATATTGAAAGGTTGGGTTCTTCCCATCGCAATCGGCTTATTAGTTGGATTGCTAATAAAAACTTTTGTATTTACGGTTGTTCGAGTAGACGGTATCTCGATGTTTCCTAATTTACAAGATAAAGAATTAGTTATGGAAATTCACCATGCTAAAATAAAACGAGATTCAGTAATTGTATTTGACGCGTATGGAGTAGATAAACGTCCAGATGTTGCTAAAAACGCGCGTTATGTTAAAAGGGTTATTGCTTTACCTGGAGATAAGGTAGAATACAAGAATAACGGTACATTATATGTAAATGGTAAAAAAGAATCTCAAAGCTACATATCTAAGAAACAGCAAAAACAAGGTACATTAAATATTCAAGAAGCTGCCGTTGAAAAACAAGGTGTAGCATTGGGTACAGGAAAAATAATTACAGTTCCTAAAAATTCATATTTTGTTTTAGGTGATAATCGAGCTGTTTCAAATGACAGTCGTTATTATGGATTTGTTCCTAAAGACAAAGTTAATGGTGTTGCAAAAGTTCCGTTTTGGAATGACAAAAAAGATTTGATAAATTCGTATGATAAAAATGATTAATTTTATGGATAACGATTTTCAAGCTAGAAAATCGTTATTTTTTTATCCGGGGCGGTTTCGGGGGACTTTTTTCTTTTAATTACACTTTCGATAATGTATATTATGTAAACTAGATAAACAAAAAAATAACAGGGAGCCCCCTATTATTATGTAATTAGCTAATTTCAAGTATTTGTTGAAATTAGCTAAAAATAGCGTCAATTAAGCAAAATTAACAGTATAATTTATTTTATGAGTTCAAAAACTTCACAAACAATTGGCGAAGAATCTGTAAAAACTTTGTTAGCAGATTTAAATTCTGCATTAAAAAACTTCACATGCGCATTATGCCAATATTCATATGAACGATTTCCTTCGCCTTCATGATATGCATGTTCAACCATAATTTGATTAAATGGTACAATTTCAACAACTTTAGTCTGTGTAACGCAAATTGGTAAATTTTGACTATCAAGAATTACATTATAATCGCCAACTTGTGGGATTCGTTCATTTTCTTCATATAATTCTAGTGCTGAAGATGTTGCTGTTTTTATGCCATTTTTGACTAAATCAGCTATATAATCAGCTGATTCTGGATCACCAAAGCTATATGCTTCATAATGACTAGATCTGCTAATACCATGATTATTACAAAAATCTGTCCAAAATTTTTCTATTAAACTGCTATTCATTGTTTTTCTCCTTATAAATAAAGATGTACATTGGAATAACGTACATCTCTTTAATTAATTATCTAATTGAATCTTCAGCATAAATTGGATGTGCATCTGTTAATTCTTTAACTTGGCGTTTTACATCAGCTAAAACTTGTTCATCATCTTTATTTTCAAGAACTGTAAGAATTAATTTAGCAACTTGATATGAATCTTCCTCATTAAAGCCACGACTAGTAATTGCTGGTGTACCGATACGAATACCACTTGTTTTGAATGGACTAAGTGTTTCGAAAGGAATTGAATTTTTATTAACCGTAATATTTACTTGATCAAGTAATTTTTCAGCTTCTTTACCATTTAAACCAAAGTTTCTAACATCTAATAGTAAAAGATGATTATCTGAACCATTAGATACTAAGCGAGCTTTTTCATTATCAGCAAAGCATAGTGCCATTTCTTGAGTATTTCTGATAATTTGTTCACCATATTCTTTGAATTCAGGTGTTAAAGCTTCACCAAAAGCAGCTGCTTTACCAGCTATAACGTGTTCTAATGGCCCTCCTTGAGTTCCTGGGAAAACATTGCTGTTTATTTTTTTAGCTAAATTTTCATCATTAGTTAAAATCATTCCTCCACGTGGACCACGGAGTGTCTTATGTGTAGTAGTTGTTGTAATATCAGCATAAGGAACAGGATTTGGATGAAGACCGACCGCAACTAAACCGGCAATATGAGCCATATCAACCATTAATTTTGCCCCTACTTCATCAGCAATTTCTCTGAATTTAGAGAAATCAATAATTCGAGAATAAGCACTGGCTCCTGCAACAATTAATTTAGGTTGATGTTCACGTGCTAATTTAGCAATTTCATCGTAGTCTAGCATTTCAGTCTTTTTATCGACACCATAACTAACAAAATTATATGTCTTTCCACTAAAGTTAACTGGAGAACCATGAGTTAAATGACCACCAGCAGCTAAGTCCATGCCCATGATGGTATCGCCAGGCTCTACCAAACTCATATAAGCAGCAGCGTTTGCTTGAGAACCTGAATGAGGTTGAACATTGACATATTTAGCACCAAAAAGTTGTTTTGCACGATCGATTGCTAAATTTTCTACAACATCAATAAATTGACATCCGCCATAATAACGGCGTCCAGGATAGCCTTCAGCATATTTATTAGTCAATACACTTCCTTGAGCGTCTAAAACGTTCTTTGAAACAATATTTTCAGAAGCAATTAACTCTATGTTGTTTTGTTGACGTTGTTCTTCGTTTGCAATGGCTTGCCATAATTCAGGGTCTAATTTCTTAAAATCCATGCGGCAATCCCCCTTCTTAACTTGATAAGTTAATTTTAGCATAAAAATTATATATTATCATTTGCTTTTTATCTAAATTACACCTATAATCTAGCTATTATTCAAATAGGAGAATGTGAATTATGAAAATTACAATTTCTAGTGATAACCATTTAGATGTAAATCGACAAGATCCTAATGAAATTGTGTACTTACAAGCTAATTATTTAAATGAACAGAATGTGGAATATTATCTTTTTGCTGGAGATATGTTTAATGATTTTCAAAAAACAAAAGACTATTTTGAAAAATTAAATACCTTAATTACTGGGAAAGCTTATTTTATTGCTGGCAACCATGATATGCTGAAAAACATAACCTTTGCAGAACTAGAAAATAATAATATCTCTGATTTTTATCTGCATAATACTTACATTGATATTCCTAATACTGATTGGCGTATCATTGGAAACAATGGATGGTATGATTATAGTTTCTCCCCTACTTTGACTGAGGATGAGATTAAGCGTTGGAAAAATACTTATTGGATTGATGCTGGTATAAAGCAACCAATATCGGATAATGAGCGTGAGCAATTAGTTTTACAGCAATCTAGACAACAATTTGATTTAGCCAAACAAGCTAAAAAGAAAGTGATATTTGTAACGCATTTTGTACCTAATAGTAAAGCTTTATGGTCAAAACCTGCTACTTTAAAGAATGACAAAGAAATTCGTATTTTTAAAATGGTGAATGCTCTTTTAGGTAGTCAACATTTAGGCGAGTTAATTCAAGATTATCCTGAAATTAAATATGTATTTTATGGACATGTACATGGTTGGCATGAACCTTTCCGAATAGCGGGTGCGACTTATCTTAACCAAGCTGTTGGTGTAAGAAAGAAAAAACGCAAATATCATGAATGGCAAAAAGATACTTTTATGGATCAATGGAAGTATCGCATGAATATTATTAATATCTAAAATAAATGATGAACTAGCTCGAAAGTATTTTGAGATACTAATTTATATTTGAAATAATATTTAGTTAATTGAATTTTAACTGTTTATTCAAGTATTTTCCGTGTATAATAAGTGAGTATGTTTTTAGGAAGGAAATTTTTATCCATGGAAAATAAAAAGAAATTTTGGACGATAATGATTATTATTTCCTGTACTTTCTGGGGAGTATCTGGAATTTTTGCTAAATTCATTTTTAACCTGGATAGAAGTAATACACCTATATTTGTAAGTCAAATAAGAATGATTATAAGTGGTTTAGTGATATTATTTTTCAGTTGGTTAAATAAAGATAAGCCTATGGAAATTTGGAAAACTAAAAAAAGTAGCTTTACAATTATCATGTTTGGGCTATTAGGTTTAATTCCAGTTCAATACTGTTATTTTGAAGCTATAAAATACGGTGATGCTTCAATAGCTACTATTCTTCAGTTTATAGGTCCTTTCTTTATACTGTTCTACTTAACAATTGTAAAGCGTCAAGCACCTAGAAGAATTGAAGTTATTTGTACAATTATTGCATTTATTGGTGTATTTATTCTTGCTACACATGGAAATATAAATCATTTAGCAATAACTCCACAAGTTTTGTTTTGGGGGCTTTTGTCAGCGATTGGAGTAGCCACTAATACTCTGATTCCCAAGTCATTAATTCATGAATTTTCTCCAACTGCCGTCACAGGCTGGGGATTACTAATTGCAGGAGTTGGATTATTTATTATCCATCCTCACGTTAGTGCTAGCATTTTAGCACCACAAGCTATTGTACCATTATTATGTGTATTAGTAATTGGAACGATTATTCCATTTCAATTATTTACTAGTGCTTTACGCTATGTTAAGGCAACAACTGCAAGTATGTTAGATGCCTTTGAACCTATTTCAGCCACAATTAGTTCTATTTTAGTTTTTAATATGCATTTCTATTTAGCTGATATGATAGGTTCAGTTCTAATAATTTTGGCTGTTATCTTATTAAACTGGCAACCAAAAGGAAAAATCCAGTAAAAAAGACATTTTCTTTTTATCGAAAATGTCTTTTTTTTACTATTTAAATTTCAATCCTCGTTTAAAATTCTTCCAGATTCCTACATCATCACTTTGAAGAATCAATCCAAAATATATTTTACTAATATAACTAGTCATTAGAGCTGTTATAGCAAATAGAATTACTAAAGAAATGCTGATTTCTACAATAGATACACTATTATCAATTACTCTAATTGGCATAAAGAATGATGATAGGAATGGTACATAAGATAATACTCTTACGATCATACTTGAAGGATTATTAATAAATACCATTGAACTCAAGAAAGATACAATGATTAGAATAGTAATTGGTTGAATTGCTTTACTTGTATCTTCAACTCTAACTACTAAAGCACCAAAGAATGCAGCTAAGGTAGTATAGATAACAATTCCCAAAACAACATATATTAGATTGACAGAAACAAGATTTAATAAGACATCTCCAATCATATCTTTGAACTTAGATACCATGTCTAAATTGATAATAAATGGGTAGATAGCTATTCCACCAAGTAAGTAAATTCCTATATGAGTTAAAATAACTCCTAAAATACCTAAAATTTTACCATAGAAGTATTTAGTTGCTGACATACTTGAAAAAATAACTTCCATAATTTTTGTTCCCTTCTCAGCAGCAATCTCTTGAGCTGTAGTTGCTGCATAAGTAAGGATGACTATGTACATTAAGAAACTTAGTATCATATATGAAATAGATTGAACAGTCTTTTTATCAACTGCTTTTTTTGCTATGTACTTCTTATATTGAGGCTGAATACTTAGTTGCTGAACTTGCTGCTTATCAAGTCTAGCATTAATAATGTTTAAAGTAGCTTGTTTACTTTGAAGAATCTGCCTAATTTTAGCTTCATCGGCAGAAGGTATTTCGATATTTCCATAGTAATTAGCAGAGATTTTTTGATTATCAGATTTAATATAAACATAGCCAACTATTTTATCATCCTTCATAGCTTTTTTAGCATCATCAACTGACTTGTATTTCCAGGTGAATGTGTCATGATGCTTTAATTGAGACTGTATCGTTTTATCAGTAGAAACAATAGCAATTTGATCATCAGGTGTCATTTTTGAACCAAAGTAACTAATGGTCGCTGATAAACCAATAAAAATGAAAGGAGATAATACTAGAAATAAAAATGACCATGATTTGACTTGACGAAGATAAGTTTCTTTGGCTACTAATAATAATTTATGCAATAGTATCACCTGCTTTCATTTTAAAAATTTCATCTAAAGTAGGTGCTTCTTGATTGAAAGTTCTAATGTATTCACCTTTAGTTAATAAAGAATACAATTCTTTTCCTGCTTGTTCATTATCAATTACTAAACGATAACTTCCATTTTTGGTTAGATTTACGGAAATAACATGTGGTAGATTTGCTAGTTCTGTTTCAGTCATTGGAGTTCGTACGAAAATTCTCGTTAATCCAAAACTTTCTCTAACATCTTGAATCGATCCATCTAGAACTTTAAGACCATTATTTATCATAATTACGTTGTCACAAAGTTCCTCAACATTATTCATAGAATGATCAGAAAAAATAATCGTTGCTCCACGCTCTTGTTCAGCAATGATAACTTGTTTTAATAAATCTGTATTAATAGGATCCAATCCGCTAAATGGTTCATCTAGAATAATTAGATCGGGTTTATGTATTAATGTTGTAATTAACTGAATTTTTTGTTGGTTTCCTTTTGATAAACTTTTAATTTTATCATTCATTTTACCAACTACCTGAAGTCTATCTAACCATTTTGGTAGTTCAGATTTTACTTTAGCAGTAGACATTCCCTTTAAATTTGCTAAATATTTAACCTGAGAATAAACTGTTAATTTAGGCATTAGGCTGCGTTCTTCCGGTAAATATCCGATATTAGCATAACTATTTTCATCAATACGTTTATTATTGAAAGTAATATTACCACTGTAATCTATAAAATTCAGAATAGAATGGAAGGTTGTCGTTTTTCCTGAACCATTTTTGCCAATAAATCCAGTTATCTTACCAGCAGGAGCAGAAAATGAAATGTTTTTTAGTACATTTTTGCTACCAAAACTTTTGTTAAGATTAGTGATTTTAAGCATATTTTAATACCTCCTTAAGTTAAATTTTACTCTAAAAATAGATGTAAATAAATAAAAAAAGTTTTCTAATCAAAGAAAACTTTTTAAACATATTATACATTACCATAGATGAAGAAAGTTACAGGCTTATGATCTTTTATTGCATAAAAACAAGATGATTTCTTCATAGCTTTTCGTTTTAATCCTTTATGTTCATAAAATTTATATGCACAACCAGTATCTGTATGCAAAAAGTAGGATTTTAAGTGTTGTTTCTTCAAGTATATTTCAAACTGACGATATAACTTGCTACCTATACCATATCCACGAAATTTTGGACTGACAACAAATAAATTCAATTCAGCATCATAATTCTTGGGAAGTTTTTCTTCCAGTGTTTGTAAAATTTGCTCTTCACCTTCCCAATTTTGCACAACTTCTTCTTGAGGAATAAAAAATTGCTTTATTTTTAGCCAGATACTACGCATAATTACGTTCCAATTGCGATGTTCTTTTTGTAAATTTGCTGCTATAAGAACTCCAGCAACCTTTCCATCAACTGTAGCAACACGAGCGTAACTTGCATTAGTCATACATTCTAGAAAATACATTCTACTTTCTAGTAGTTCATCATTCTCGCCATCAAAATTCCAAGTCTTATTCAATATCTGGGCTATATCACCTTCATCAGACTCATTTAATGGACGAATTTTTATCATTATAAATCTCTCCTTACCCTTGAATAATATTACTCTAACATTGATAACGTTTTTAATTCAAGAATAAGAAATACTTTTATTTAATTTCTTTAGGAATTCTTTTAATTTTGACTATACTTTGTTTACAATTTTTATGTATGCTATATTTATAGCAAGAAAGGGATGATTAATATGCTACTTAATTTATTAGGCTTTGTATTATTACTTATGACTAGTGTCGTTTTAGGAATTTTGGTATGGAATACTCGTATAAATCAACCAAGTCAAGTGACTGTGCGCATTAAGGATAATAATTATGATTCTAAAAAGTAAATATTATATAAAAAAACAGGTAATGAGTTAAAAATCATTACCTGTTTCTTATTTAATCTTATTTAACAGCGTCTTTCAAAGATTTACCTGGCTTAAATGCAGGAACTTTGCTTGCTGGAATTTCGATTTCTTCTCCTGTTTGTGGGTTGCGACCCTTACGAGCTGCACGTTCACGTACTTCGAAGTTACCAAAACCGATTAATTGTACTTTTTCACCGTCAACTAATGCGTCTTGAATTGTTTCAAAAACTGCGTCAACAGCAACTGTTGCATCTTTCTTAGTTAAACCTGTCTTTTCTGCAACACGTTCAATCAATGCTGCTTTGTTTGCCATGTATTCCACCTCCTCAGAGAATGTCATACTCAAATCACAAAATGTAATTTAGTATCCTTTATTAGGATAGCATAGAAAGCCTATGATATCAATGTTTTTGAATTATTTGTATAATAATAATTATTTTCTTCTTCGTTCAATAATATGAATCGGAGTACCTTCAAAGTCAAAAGCTTCACGAATTTGATTTTCCAAGAATCGTTCATATGAAAAATGCATTAATTCTGGATCATTTACGAAAATTACAAATGTAGGTGGCTTAATTGCTACCTGAGTTGCATAGTAAATTCTTAATCTCTTGCCATTATCTGTTGGTGTTGGATTATGTGCAATTGCATCCATTACAACATCATTTAGAATAGCAGATGAGATGCGTTGTTCATGATTATCATTTACACGCTTAATTAACTCAGGAAGTTTATCAAGTCGTTGCTTTGTTTTGGCAGATACAAAAACAATTGGAGCATAACTTAGGTATTGAAATTCTTGTCTAATAAGATTTTCAAAGTCAGACATTGTTTTGTTGTCTTTTTTCAAAGTATCCCATTTATTAACAACAATAACAATTGCTCGTCCAGCTTCATGAGCATATCCAGCTACGTGTTTATCTTGTTCACGAATACCTTCTTCAGCATTTAATACCACACATACCACATCAGATCTATCAATAGCACGCATAGCACGTAAAACTGAATATTTTTCAGTATTTTCGTAAACTTTACCTTTCTTTCGAATACCAGCTGTATCAATCATAGTATACTTTGTACCATCTTCAGTTTCAAAGCGAGTGTCAATTGCATCTCGAGTTGTACCTTCAATGTTTGAAACAATAACTCGATTTTCACCTAAAATAGCATTAACTAATGAAGATTTACCAACATTTGGACGTCCAATAAAACTAAATTTAATGGAATCATCTTCTTCGTTAGTTGCATCTTTAGGAAATTCTTTAATAATTTTATCAAGTAAATCACCAGTACCAATACCGTGAGTACCAGCAACTGGAATTGGTTCACCAAAACCAAGTGAGTAAAAGTCGTAAATATCAGCTCTTAATTCAGGATTATCTACCTTATTAACGGCTAGAACTACTGGTTTATCGGTACGATATAAAATCCTTGCAACCTTTTCGTCTGCATCTGTAACTCCTTCTTTAACACTAACTACAAAGATAATTACATCAGCTTCTTCGATTGCGATTTCTGCTTGCTCAGTAATTTGAGTTAAAAATGGTTCATCACCAATATCGATACCACCTGTATCAATTAAGTTGAAAGGATGTCCCAACCATTCAGTACGAGCATAAATTCTATCTCTTGTAACACCAGGTGTATCTTCAACAATAGAAATTCTCTCCCCGGCTAATCGATTAAAAATTGTTGATTTTCCAACGTTAGGTCTACCAACAATTGCTACTACTGGATTTGCCATCTAATTCGCCTCCTATATTCTATAATCATTAAAAAAGAGCGGAAAGTAATTCCACTCTCTAAGTTAAAAGTTAATTTTTAACAAATTATTGTTCGTCTTTTAATTGGTCACCAACAATGTCACCCAAAGTAAATCCTGTATCTTCTTCAGGAATTTCTACTTTTTCTTCCTTCTTAGGAGCTGCTTCTTTCTTTTCAACTGCTGGTTTTTCTTGTAATGCTTTAATAGATAAAGCTAGACGATGATCTGCTGCGTCAACGCTCAATACTTTAACTTGAACTTTTTCGCCAGAAGTTAATACTTCGTTAGGTGTAGCAATGTGCTTGTGTGAGATTTGAGAAATGTGTACTAAACCTTCAACACCTGGTAATACTTCAACAAATGCACCGAAACTTGTAAGACGCTTAACTGTACCTTCAAGAACGTCACCTTCAGCAACTTGTTCAGGAACTTGTTCCCATGGTTCAGGTAATGTTTGTTTGATAGATAGAGAAATTCTACCTTTTTCTGCGTCTACAGAAAGAACCTTAACTTTAACTTCTTGTCCAACTTTCAATGCATCAGCAGGTTTGTTTACACGTTCGTAAGAAATTTCAGAAACGTGAACTAAACCATCAACACCACCAAGGTCAATAAATGCACCAAAGTTTGTTAAACGAGCTACCTTACCTTCAACTACGTCACCAGCAACAAGTTTTTCCATAACAGCTTGACGCTTAGCTTCACGTTCAGCTTGTACTAATTCTTTACGAGATAAGATTAAGCGATTATCACTTGGTTCGATTTCAACAATCTTAAGTTCAAGTTCTTGACCTTTGAATTGGTTTAAATCTTCAACAAAGTGGTCAGATACCATTGATGCAGGTACAAAACCACGAACACCAGCATCAACAACTAAACCACCCTTTACAACTTGTGTAACAGGAGCCTTGATAGTTTCGCCAGCTTTGAACTTATCTTCAATTTCGTTCCACACTCTACGTGCTTCTAAACGACGTTGAGACAATAAGTAGCTTCCACCTTCTTTATCTGACCCAATGCGAGCAATAACAACTAAATCTAACATGTCACCAGCTCTGTATGTGTCAGCAACTTTATCAGCATTTACGCTTAATTCACGTACAGGTACAACACCTTCTACACCAGTGTTTTCGATACCAACGATAACTTGGTTAGATTCATCAATTGTTAATACTTCACCTTTAACAACGTCTCCAACTTTAACTTCTTTAACGCTGTTCAAAGCTTCTTCTAATAAGTTTGCTTCTGTTTCACTCATGGACAATGTCCTCCTTAACGACTATAACTATACATGTTATTTTAACTTAAATTAATAGTAAATTCCAGTCAAAATACACGATTTGTGACGTTTTGATACCACAAAACATCTTTACTTATTATTATATCACTATCTTGTAATTTGAAAAATATAAAATTTAATAATTTTAAAACAAAATTGATACATTAGATTATTAATTAATATCAGTTATATCTTTGTAAAAAATTCACACATTGAGTATATACAATCTGCTATTATTTAACTAAAAAATTCATTTTTGGAAATTCTTTCTGATAAATTAAGTATATTATCATGGATAAGGTGGATTGTTTTTAGAAATTCAGCATCCTCTTTACCAGTAGGATCATCTAGTCCCCAATCTTCCCTGTATTTGCATGGTATTACGGGACAATTAACATTGCAGCCCATTGTAATTATTATATCTACTTGTGGTAGTTCAGATAATAACTTGGAAGACTGTGTTTCTTCCATATCAATTTGATATATTTCCTTTATTAAACGAACTGCATCCTGGTTAATTTGAGGTACTGTCTCAGTTCCAGCAGAAAAACTTTCAAAAACATCTGCAGCGAGATATTTACCTAAAGCTTCTGCTATTTGACTACGACAAGAATTATGAACACATATAAATGCTACTTTAGGTTTCTTCATAGTAAATACCACCTTTCAATAATATTTTACAATAAAAAATAGAGAACTTGAAATAGTTTATTCAAGTCCTCCGATTTTTATTATTTAATAATATTGTTTAATTCTTGACCTTCAGCTTTTTGCCATTGATCACTGTAGAAATAGTTATTAATTTTGTAATTATTATTCTTATTAACTTTATCTTTGCCATCTAAAAATGGTTTAACTGATTTATCCACGGTTAACCAACCATGCCAACCTAAGTGGATAGTATCTTGCATAAAGTATGGCTTGCCGCCATCATTACTTAAATCGAGGATATTATTAAATCCTTGTTCACGTAATTGGTAAGTAACTTTCTTATCAAATTGACGAAGCATACTCTTTGATAATCCTGTATAGTTAGACCATTTTTCATTAACTGGTGGGATTATAAAGAGAACATCATTATTATTTTCAGCGAATTGGTTCAATACCAATTGGAAATCTCCAAATTCTGGTGAAGATACGTAGTCAAAGTTACTTTGTTCACCCTTTAAACGTTTATACTTATCTTTTAGCTCTCGATTCCAAAACTTATTAGAAATACCAAAATTATTGTTAGTAGTTGCTTTCTCACCTAACTTAGTTGCTAAAGATTCAAGCTCTGCGTTGTCTTCTTTAGCTGGCAGTTTCTTACTAGCTTTCTTAATTTTCTTCACCCTATTTTTTAAAGAAAGAGTTGAGAAAAATTGATCTTCATGAGTTAACTGATTATATTTCAAATCAAGATAAGTTTTTTGAGTAGCTGAAAGTTTTTTACTATTAGCAATTTGTTCAATACAATCTTTCAAAAAAGAATCTGAATGATTTTTTTGTATTTTTAACAATCTTTGCGCAGCATATCTATCCATTTTAGAATTATTTGCTTGTCTTAACCAAGTAACAGCTTCTAAATTTGAATAGTACATAGAGAAAGCAGCAGGATTTATCCCTTGCTTAACAAACCATTGTGGAGAAATAATAAAAACAACTTTTTTATTTTTTAGTTCATTATTAACACCTTGCATTCCCCAGAATTGTGTTAATGATTGTGAACCAGCTGCTCCCAGTAAAAATGGTTGATAATCTCGATGATATCTCAAAGCCATTGATGCTGGATGGAAGGCATCCATACGGGATAATTCTGAAGAACCCATGAAAGGTACATAATTTTGTTCAAAGGCTGCTTTTTTTACAGCAGTTCCTTTGAAAATATTATTTGATTGTGATAAAGAAGCTTCATGAATTTCTTTAGAATCTGGTTTGGTAAAATTAAATGGTGTTACTAAAACTACTGCCAATAAGACTGCTGCTAATACTAGTGGTCCAAATATTAGAAATAGTTTTTTCTTCATGATTAGTTATTTTCAACCTTTGCAATAATTTTATTAGGTGTATCCCATTCGCTACGTTCAAATTCAGAAACAGGTACATCAACACCTAATTGTGTTTGCAATTCTAACAACAATTGAACAGTTGCCATTGAATCTAATAAACCTGTTTCAAACAAGTTTACATCTAAGTCTTTCTTTACTTCGTCACTACCTGTTAAGTCTTCTAAAATATCTAAAACTGTATCTTTCATTTTTAAAAACCTCTTTCAAATTATTTATTCATAAAAAATAGTTCATTTAAAAATCCTGAGAAAATCAAGAAACTAAAACAAACAACATTGAATGTTAAGAACATTGCAAAGTATTCAGTGAATTTATTACTTGGAATTGACTTGCGATGTTTCTTTTTAAATCTTAGCCAAGCATCATTAATAATGATTGCACACGCATGGAAAATGCCATAAACAATATAGTACCAAGTTACACCATGCCAGAATCCCATAATTAAGAATAAAGTTAAGTAGCCAATGTTAGCCATTGCTATTCTACTTTTAACAAGTTTATTCTTCATCATGAAGAAAACTAGTCTCATATAAATGTAATCACGGAACCAAAATGATAAAGTCATATGCCATCTATTCCAGAAATCTTTAATATTCTTAGATTTAAATGGTTGATTAAAGTTCATTGGAGTCTCGTATCCCATGATGTAACTTGTACCAACTGCAAATAAACTGTATCCTGCAAAGTCAAAGAATAAGTCCATGGAATATACATAAGTATAAGCAACTAACCACCAAGAAATGCCACCATGTCCTAAAGCGTGAATTCTTACTATTGGTAATAAGTATGATCCCCAGAAATAAGCTAACAAGAATTTATATAGGAATCCTAAAAAGATATAATGCACACCTTTTTCTAAAAGTGATAGGTATTTATCTCTTTCTGGAACGGCATCGTAATCCTTTTTAAATCTTCTAAAACGATCAATAGGACCTGAAGAGATTGTTGGGAAAAATAAAAGAAAATGCAATGTTTCCCATAACCCTAATTCTTTGATAATTCCATCTCTGATTTCCATAATCATACCAACAGTTTTAAAGGTTAAGTAACTAATACCTAAAAATCCAATGATCGATTCCTTACCTGCATCTATTGCAGGTGTTATTTTTACAATAACTAATGGCAAAATAGATAAAATAACTGCTAAAACAAAGATAACACCACTATTTTTCTTTTTTCGATAATTGAAATAACCAAAAGTTAGTATCATTTCATAAATGATGTAACAGATCAACATTAACCCTTGCCACCATTTATCACCGCCAAAGGTTAATACTAGAAAAGCAAGTGTTACCAGAGTTTCATACCATCTAAAGCGACGACCATATAATATGCCTATCATTATTGGTAATAAAGCAACTGCTAAGTAACCAAAATAAGTTGGGTTTTGATATGGTTGCAAATTTAACATTATTTATTGACCTCTTTCATTAAAGACTTACGATCGATTTTACCATTATTTGTTAATGGCAATGAATCTACATAGATAAATCTTTGAGGCATCATATAGCTCATCATTGTTTCATTTAATTCTTTTTTGATTGCTTGAGTTAATTTGAATTCATCTTCAAAATCATTTTCTTTAGCTACGACATAAGCAATCAATTGTTGAACTTTATGATTTTTATCGTATTTTGGAACAGTTGTTGCTTGAGAGACCAAGCTAACTCTATCGAGATGATGATCAACATCTTCAAGTTCGATACGGAATCCATGTAATTTAACTTGGAAATCGATACGACCCTTGTATAACAATTGACCATTATCATCAAATTGCCCTAAATCTCCAGTGCGATAAGCTTTTTGACCTTGGAAGTCAATAAATGCAGTTTGAGTTTTTTCAGGATTATTGATATATCCCTTAGATACACTTGGTCCTAAAATAACAATTTCTCCAGCTTCTCCTGCAGCAACTTCTTTTAAGTTATCATCTAGCAATACAATCTTTGTATCATCTTTTGTTATACCAATTGGTAAACGTGGATAATCATTTAAAACTTGTTCTGTTATCTCAACTTGTGTAACAGCGACTGTCGTTTCAGTTGGACCGTAAGTATTAAAAATATGTCCATTAGGGAAACGTGTATGCAAGTTTTGTGCTGTTTGATGAGTTAATTCTTCACCACAGAACAGAAAATGTGTTAATTCTGGTAAATTTTCTTCATTAAATGCTGGATTTAACAAGCATAGATCCATGAAAGAAGGTGTTGAAACCCATTCATTAGCATGCAACTTTGGTAAAGTAGCAAATAATTCTTTAAAATTATCGGTTGTTTCTTTGGGAAGAACTGATAATTTTCCACCTCTAGTAAGAGTTGGATATAAGTCCATCACTGATAAATCAAAGGAATATGGAGGTTGAGAAATGCAGTTTACATCTTCTTTAATTCCAAAGTCTTTTTCCATCCAATCTAAGAAACTTAACAAATTATCATGACTAATTTGTACACCCTTAGGTACACCAGTTGTTCCAGATGTGAAGATAATATAGAAATTATCATCTCCACTAACATATTTTTCTTCATTTATTACTACGTTGCCATTTGAGAAGATATCTTCTAACTTAGCTTGATCTACAATAGGTAAACTTTCAAGGCCGTTAAAACCTTCAGGAAGTTCTTCAACAGCAATACATGCAGCTGGTTTAGCGATGTCATTGATAACATTTAGTCTTTCTACTGGTGAATGTGTATCAACAGGAATATAAGCATAACCAGCTTTAACAATTCCTAAAAATGTAGCAATCATATTAAAATCTTGTCCACCAAAAACCATAATTGGATTTTTGGTATCTAAGTTTAACTGATTTAAATATGTAGCTAATTTATCAGAATAATTTTTTAAATCAGCATAAGTATTTGTGGTGCCTAGATAGTCATAGGCGATTTTATTGGGAGAGGTAGTTCCCCAATTATCAATCTTTTTAATAATATTCATTAATATATCTCCTAACTAAAATTCGTTATAGATGAAATGTGGTTGATCGATACCACTATAACTGTATAGGTAAACTAATGCTGCTAAAATTAAAAAGTAAAAGATGGTTCTACCTACAAATTTAACTGCATCTTTTTGCATTAGCTCTCCTAATCTCTCTCGCATTCCCCTCATACCTCCCTAGAATTAAAGATAAGACAAATTTTGACTTTTGTCTTTTCAACTAATAAGATTACAACTTTTACAGAAATATTACAATACTATAATTCTTAAAATTATCTTATATTTATAGAATATGATTTATAATATTAACAATCAACTGATAATTATTAACTTAATCTTTTCTCAATAAATCATTCTCAACTTTCATCATTTTATCAATGAAACTTCGTGCTTTTACATAGATACCTACTTGGTTATCATAAATCTCATTTAATGTTAATTTTAACCTTTTTTTAGTATCTTCATTAACTTTAATTGAGTTAAGATAGTTTAAATCTACAATACTAAATTTGCGTAAATAATACATTGTCCTTTGATCTAAATTTAACCTGTTCTTATCCATATACCAGTGTTTTCGGCATAGAATACCACCATAACTTTCAGAATAATCAAACTGGCTCTGAGTCTCTCCACAAATAACGCAAGATCGCCAATTAGGTTGTACACCAAATTTCCCCAATAATTGAACTTCTATAATATTAGTAATAATTTGAGCATCAAATCCATCATTGATTAAACTTAAAGCTTTCAATACTTTCTCAAACCATAAAGTATTGGTTACATCAATAGAATCTTCAAAAGCAGCTTTAACAAGTTCTAAAATATAAGTTGCATAGGCATTTAAAATAATATCCTGGTTAATACTTTGAAATTGATCAATACCCTTTGTTGCTGTTATAAAAGATAGTCCTTCACTATTAATACTTCCTATGTATGTTCCATGCGTAAATGGCAAAATTGCTGCTCCCAATTTAAATCCACGCTTTCTAACACCTCTAACAAAGAAAGTTTTAAATCCATACTTATCAGTAAACATAGTAACAAGCATATCTCGTTCGCGATAATTTTTTCTTTTAGTAACAATTGCCGAAAATTCCACATTCTTGTAAATCATATTTTCATGCACCTACTTACAAAAAAAGCGAAGAAGATTTTCTTCAACGCTTTATTATGTTAATTATTAATAATCATCTTGTTTATAGCCAAGTGCTTGTAAATCTACTTGTCTATCTTTCCAATTGGGTTGTACTTTAACCCATAATTCTAAATAGACTTTATCACCAAGCATTAATTCAATATCTTTACGTGCTTTAACACCAATTTGTTTAAGCATCTTACCACCTTTTCCGATGATAATACCCTTTTGACTGTTTCTTTCCACTACAATTGTAGCTTGAACTAAAACTTTTTCGTCATCTTCGCGATGGATTTTATCTACAACAACAGCTACTGAGTGTGGGACTTCTTCACGCGTTAATTCTAAGACTTTTTCACGAATCAACTCACCAGCGATAAATCTTTCAGGATGATCAGTAATTTGATCAGCAGGATAGTACTGTGGACCTTCAGGTAAAGTATTTACCAAAGATTCAATTAATTCTGGGCAGTTATTTCCTTCCAAAGCAGAAATAGGAAATACTTCTGCATAGTCCAAAGTATTGCGATAGTCATCCATTATTTGTAATAACTTATCTGGATGAATTTGATCAATCTTATTTATTACTAAATAAATAGGTTTTTTAACATTCTTCAAACGTTCAATGATGAAATCATCACCACGACCACGTTTTTGAGTTGCATTTACCATGAATAATACGGCATCAACTTCATTTAAAGTGGATAATGCAGATTCTACCATGAAGTCACCTAAACGACTGTGTGGCTTATGAATACCAGGTGTATCAATGAAAACAATCTGTGCATTGTCTTCTGTATAGATTCCTTGAATTTTATTTCTAGTTGTTTGAGCTTTATCACTCATAATTGCAATTTTTTGCCCAACTACTCGATTTAAAAAGGTAGATTTACCAACATTAGGTCTACCTAAAATTGCTACAAATCCAGAATGAAAATTATTTTGCATTAATTAAAAGTCCTTTCAAAATGTTAATATCCAAAAATATATTCGTGGTAGAAAGATCATAGCTGCTACTAAAGTCGCAAAAATAGCTATTATCAAAACGGCTGCTGCTCCCATATCCTTAGCTTTTTTAGCTAACTTATTGGGTTTTAGATCAGTAGCTAAATCTACTACATTTTCAATCGCAGAATTAATAATTTCTGCTGTCAAAACTAAAGTGGCGCTAAGTAGTAACCACAACCACTCTACAATCGAAACTTTAAAAAATAAGCCTCCAATGATAACCATACATAAAGCAAAAACATCAAATCTGAAGTTACGTTCTTCATTAAAGACGGTTTGAACCCCTTTAACGGCATAAGTTAGTGATTTGATAAAACGACGATTCTTCCATTTAGTTACGTATTTCTTTTTATCTTTTGAGACCATAGGCATCTAAAATATCTCTCTGTAATTTGAACATAACTTTTTCGTCTTCAGCTTTCATATGATCATATCCATTTAAATGAAGGAAACCATGGACAGTTAAGAAACCAAGTTCACGATATTCTGAATGACCTAAATATTCAGCTTGTTCTTTCACTTTATCCATTGAAATCATCATATCACCGATATTTTTAGGTTCTTCAAAATCTACATCGTCTGGTAAAATAATTGGAAGTTCATCAGGATCATCTTCCTCGATTGCAAAACTAATTACGTCTGTTGCTTTATCTACACCACGATATTTTAGATTTATCTCATGAATTTGTTCATTATTCATAAGAGTTACAGACATTTCTGTATCTTCTGGAAGTTCAAGATATTTTCCGGAAAACTCTAAAATATCCTTAACCAACTGAATTTTTTCAGCAGGTACACTATTAGTATCATCAAAAATTTCTAAATCCATTTATACCTTCCTTAGTTAATTATTGTTTTTATATGCACGGATAATTTCGGACACTACTGGGTGACGAACAACGTCATTAGCGTCAAAATTAACAAAAGCAATATGTGGTAAACCTTTTAAGCGATTCTCTGCATCTACTAAACCACTTTGACTATGTCCCTTTGGTAAATCGATTTGAGAAGCATCACCATTGACAATCATTTTAGAACCAAAACCTAAACGTGTTAAGAACATTTTCATTTGTGCTCTAGTAGCATTTTGAGCTTCGTCTAAAATTACAAATGCTTTATCTAAAGTACGACCACGCATGTAAGCTAGGGGTGCAATTTCAATAACGCCTCTTTCTATAAGACGTTCAACATGTTCTGCACCTAAAATTGAATTCAACGCATCATATATTGGGCGAAGATAAGGATCAACTTTTTCTTTTAAATCTCCAGGCAAGAAACCGAGTGATTCTCCTGCTTCCACAGCTGGTCTAGTTAAAATTAATCTATCTACTTCACGACGTTTTAATGCTGCTACTGCCATTACAACAGCTAAGTAAGTTTTACCAGTTCCGGCTGGTCCAATACCAAAGGTTAAATCATTATTTTTAATCATTTGTACATACTGACGTTGACTATAATTCTTTACCCTAATAGGTCGTCCAGCACGATCTTTCAATAATGTATTACTATATAAATCTTGGAAATATTCTAATGTTCCTTTTTCAGCCATTTTTACTGCAGAAACGATATCGGCTTCACTCAGATTTATCCCTTGATTTAATAATTTCACTAGCTCACTTAATATTTCTTGAGTTTCAATAACATCTTCTTGATTACCAGAAATTTTTATATAATCACCAAACGGGTTAATGGTTACATTTTTACTTTCTTCAAGGAGTTTTAAATAGCTATCATTTATCCCAAATAAAGCAGGTGCAATATTGGCATTTTTAAGATAAAAATCGTTTTCTACAACTTGTGATTCAGCCAAGCCAAATCCCCCTTATAAAATACATATATATCGTTAATATAGCATACTTTAAAGATTAGGGCTAGATATTTATTCTTATAAAATTTTACTAAAGATGGACTATGTATTTATTATTTTTAACTAATCTGTAATTTATCATTGTCCAATCTTATCGTATAATTACTAACATACGAAACTTTATGGGAGTTAATGAACTATGAAAGATTATAAAAAAATTCTATTATCTCGAATAGATTTAAAAATCCTATACCTTATAATTATTATCCTATTTTCAATATTAACATTCAGAACTGTTCACTATATTCGTCAGGTACCACTGATTAATAAAGCAATTATATATCAATCTTATAACACATCTAGCAAAAACCTAGGTACTTTAAATATGGGCGATCGTGTTACAGTTCTTTCAACTAAATATCATTGGAAAAAAGTCAAAACTTCAGAGGGAGAAGTTGGTTGGATTCAAGATTGGAACTTTCAACAACAAAATAAAATTACTAGTTTATCAGATGCTACTATCGTAATCGATGCTGGACATGGTGGCTCTGATTCAGGTGCCCTATCTCGTACAAATAAGAATGAAAAGACATATACACTTATCTATGCTAAAAAATTAGCAGAAAGATTAAGAAAGGCTGGAGCGATGGTCTATATGACTCGAGATGATGATAGTTTTGTAAGTTTGAATAGTCGGCCACAACTAGCAGAAAATATACATGCGGATGCCTTTATTAGTATTCATTTTGACTCTGCTCCAGAAAATAACATGGGGTCAGGATATACTACTTACTATTATCACAAGAAAACGTCTTTGAGATTAGCACAAGACATTAACAGTAAATTAAAATACTTAAAATTAGAAAATCGTGGGGTTGAATTTGGTGATTTTCTTGTAATTCGTGAAAATACTGTACCAGCAGTTTTACTTGAAATGGGATATATTAATTCAGATAGAGATTTCGAAAGAATTACTTCTACTAGTTATCAAGATAGTGTTGCTGATGATATTAAACAAGGATTAGATACATATTTTGATCAAAACTAAAAAGTCAAAGAATATCAAAATTGGTATTCTTTGACTTTTATTTTTACATTATTAATGATTGCGTTCTTCAATAATATTCATAATTTCATTAACAACTTCATCAATTGTTAACGGTGTTGTGTCAACCTTAACAGCATCTTTAGCTTGAACTAATGGAGAAATCTTGCGATGAGAATCTTTATAGTCTCTTTCAGCAATTTCTTTTTCAAGCACTTCTAACGGTGTATCAATACCCTTAGCAACATTTTCTTTATATCTTCTTAATGCTCTTTGTTCAACACTAGCAACTAAGAAGATTTTTACTTCAGCATTTGGTAATACTGTTGTACCAATATCACGACCGTCCATAACAATACCACCGTTATCAGCAATTTCTTGTTGGCGATGAGTTAAGTCTTGTCTAACACTTGGTTGTGCCGAAACTAACGATACATTATTAGTAATTTCTGGAGTACGAATAATTTGTGTAACTTCTTCTCCATTAACAAAAACTTTTTGTTCAGGTTCAGCCGGTACAAATTCCAATTTGAAATCTTGTAATAAATTCTTTAAAGCTGCGTCATCATCTAATGAAATATTTGCCTTTAATGCAGCATAAGTCACAGCACGATACATAGCTCCAGTATCACAATAAATATATCCTAATTTCTTAGCTACTAATTTAGCTACAGTACTCTTACCAGCAGAGGCAGGTCCATCAATTGCTATTTGTAGTTTTTTAACCACTTAATTCCAACTCCAATATTTGTTCTTTTTATTATTTAATACGTACTTGTTGTCCAGGGTTTAAGTTTGAGCCCATACCTGGATTTAATTGTAATAATTGATCAACAGTTAGACCATTATTAACAGCTACTCGATAAATTCCTTGTCCAGAAGAAACTGTTACGTATTTAGCTTCGCTATTGCTAGAGCTAGAAGAACTACTAGATTCACTAACAGTACTTTCTTGACTATCAGTAGTAGTTGTATCTTCAGTTGCATCTACGCTTTTAACAGATGATTTATCTTTGGTATTACTTTTCTTTTTCTTACTAGTAGCAGTTTTTTCCTTCACACTAGCCTTTTTACTTGTAACCACTGTATTAATTTGAGAGCTACTAGCAGGCTTAGATTCAGATTTCTGTGATATAAAATACAATGCAATTGTTCCAATAATTATCACTATAAAAATGATTAGAAGTGATGTTGTCAACATTGTATTATTTTTGGCATTTCTACGATTTGCTGTTCGTGAATAGTTACCCTGTTCATCACGATCTTCTTCAAATGTCTTTTCCCAAGGTTTTTCATCATTTTTATTATTCATTCATCCCGCCTCCTCACATATACCAACAATCATTTTACCATAACTTATCAATAAAAATGCTTTAAGTTCTAAAAATTTCATCAATTATTTTATAAAATTCTTCAATCTTTAGAGATTTTTGTTCATTTTTATCAAAAATTAACCCTAGTTCTTCTAATGGTAAATCATCATTTAGTTTTTGGCAACATAATTCATGATGGTCAATTTTTTTATCATCTTCAAAATAATCTAAAATATACTGCCTTCTACATTCTTTAGTATCAACATACTGTAGCATTTGCTGCAATGAATTAAACTTTTGTCGTTTCCTCTGCAAGAAAAAAGATTGTAATTCTTCTTTAGATGAATATAAGTTACTTATTTTATTAAGTAATTGAATGCTTTCATTGTCTGTTTCGGCAAATTGCTGTTTATTATTTATGTAATAATCTATCATTTGATTATCTGGAATATTGTTGAGGGATAATTGTTGTTGAATTCCTTCGTCTCCTTTTTGATAGAGCAAAATAGCTATACTTTGTTTACCGTCTCGTCCTGCTCTACCAATTTCTTGAATATACGATTCTAATTCTCCTGGTAAGTGATAATGAATAACATATCTAATATTTTCTTTATTTATCCCCATTCCAAAAGCACTAGTTGCACAAATTAAATCTAACTTATTATCCAAAAATTGATGTTGAATAATAAATCTATCATTCATATCTAAATCAGCATGATATGCTGCTACTTTTAATGAAGTTTTTACTTTTATCTTTTCAGTTATCTCATTGGCTTTCTTTTTACTAGAAAAATAGATCAAGCCTGGACCTTTTATCGTATTTAATAAGTCAAACAACTTCTCTAACTTATCTTGTTCATTATTAAATTTAAAAGCACTTAAAAAAATGTTCTCCCTATCTACAGACTTTCGAACAACTTTAGTTGCTGATTGATCCAACTCTAGTCCCGACATGATTGCATTAATTGTTTGTTGCGATGCTGTTGCTGTTAAAGCTAATGTCAGTGGATTACCTAATTTTTCACGTATCTTACCTAACTCTAAATAATCCGGCCTAAAGTCTGGCCCCCATTGTGAAATACAGTGAGCTTCGTCAACTACAAACAAACTGATCTTTTGTTGTTGTAATCTTGCTAGTACTTCATTATTTTGAAACATTTCTGGAGCCAAATAAATGTACTTATATGTATGCAAATTCTGTAAGGCGTAATTTTTTTCAGAATAAGTCAAATTAGAGGTTAAAGCTAAAACTCTACGTTCACCTTGAAATCGTAATTGCTCTACTTGATCTTGGATTAATGAAAGTAATGGTGAAACAATTATAACTGTTCCATCAAGAAGTTTCCCAGTTAACTGATAACACATTGATTTACCAGTTCCAGTAGGTAAAATAGCAACTGCATCTTTTTGATCAATTAAAGCTTTGATAACTTCTTCCTGTCCTTCTTTAAAGGAAGAATATCCAAAATATTTCTTTAAATAAAATTTTAAATTATGTTCTATCATTATTTAATTTGCTCCGTTGCACTTGATATATACGAAATTTATAAAAAGGCATTTGGTGCCCTGACAATTCTAAATCCTGATATTTCCAATCATCAAGATCATCATCAGAATATATGTTTTGTAAAATACGATAGTCTTCAGAGATAAGTACTTGATGATAATCAAAATTATGCGACAAGATTGAGGCAATGATTAAATGTTCTTGTATAGTACTTTCCTTAAGTCGTCTTATTTGCTTTATTTTTTCTACAGTAAAGCCCTTTTGTAATAGAGTGTAAGTCTCCTCTACACTAGTCGGCAATCCCTGAGACCTTGCTACCAGATTGACAATTTTTGAAAAATTACCACCTTTTTGATTAAGGTAGTCAGCGAATTTTAAGGATAGATCAGCGATGACAATTTGTATATCAGTAGTTGCTAACCCTGTAAGTTCACTTAATTGCTCAATAGTATATCCTGGTAATCCATGGCCAACAAAGGAATTCATGAAAATATCACTTTTATCTTTAGGTTGAGATTCCAAAAAATCTAATAAGTATTCTTTAAATTGTGGTATTAATACTTTCTTTTTTTCTTGGTAGAGCCACTTTTTAATGTAAAATTGAGCCTTTAAATTCTGAGATACTACATAATATCGGCGATTTTCAAAACTTAATTCTGATAAAACTTGTATCATAAGTCGTAGAATTTCTTTCCATAGTTTCAAATCATATTTATTAAACAATTGAGGCTTATCGATAAAATAGTGTTGTTGCTTAAATTCCTCTAAAGCCTGTTGTCCTTTAATAGTTAAAAGTAAATTGTTATCTTTTTTACTCAGATAATTTTCTTCTATCAACTGCGCAATTGCTCGATCGTAGTTTTTTTCATTCAATTCAGGAAAAACATTTAGATAGGATAAATAATTATATCTCAATCCCCAGTATATTGAAGAACTTGTTACTTTATTTTTAAGAATCTGGCGTAATACCGCCTGTCTCCTGGGTTGATCGATTGAAAAGAAATCCAATAATCGTAATTCTACCATCTAAAAATCACCCCTCGTATTAATATAATACGCTAAATTTTAAAATTTCCCAACTAAAATGAAAATTAGTAAATTCCATTTACAATAATAAAAGTTAAGGTAGACCTAAAAATATCTTTTAAAGTGTAAAAAAATGGTGTATACTACCATTATAATGAAAAGAAAGGTGGGTTTTCACTGTGGTAAACAATGAAAATAATCATAAAAAGCATAAGATGATTCAATATGCTAACGGTAAATCACTTGAAGAAGTCAATGGTACCGTAGAAATTCCTAAAGGCAAGGGTTTCTGGAAAACTTTATTTGCATATTCCGGACCTGGTGCCTTAGTCGCTGTAGGTTATATGGATCCAGGTAACTGGTCAACATCTATTACTGGTGGTCAAAACTTTCAATATCTATTGATGTCTGTTATCTTACTATCAAGTTTAATTGCCATGTTGTTACAATATATGGCTGCTAAACTGGGTATTGTAAGCCAAATGGACTTGGCCCAAGCTATTCGTGCTAGAACTAGTAAAGCATTAGGTATTGTACTTTGGATTTTAACTGAGTTGGCTATCATGGCTACTGATATTGCTGAAGTTATCGGTGCGGCAATTGCCTTGTATTTATTATTTGATATTCCGTTAATTATTGCCGTATTTATTACTGTTTTTGACGTATTACTCCTTTTATTACTTACTAAAGTCGGATTTAGAAAAATCGAAGCTATTGTTGTTTGTTTGATTTTTGTTATTCTTTTTGTTTTTGTTTATCAAGTTGCTTTATCAAATCCTGACTGGGGTGGCGTATTTAAAGGATTAATTCCAACATCTGAAACTTTTGCTAAACATCCAGTTGTACATGACATGTCTCCATTAAATGGTGCTTTAGGTATTATCGGAGCAACAGTTATGCCTCATAACTTATATCTTCACTCTGCAATTTCTCAAACACGTAAGTTTGATCGTAATAATGAAGATGACATTGCTAATGCTGTTCGTTTTACAGCTTGGGATTCCAACATTCAATTAGGTTTAGCTTTTGTTGTAAACTCCCTTCTTCTTATCATGGGGGTTGCTGTTTTCAAATCTGGTGCTGTTGAAGATCCTTCATTCTTTGGATTATATCAAGCATTATCCGATACAAGCGTTATGAGTAATGGCCTTTTAGCTGCTGCTGCTAGAACTGGTATTTTATCTACTTTATTCGCAGTTGCCTTATTAGCTTCAGGTCAAAACTCCACTATTACTGGTACTTTAACTGGACAAGTTATTATGGAAGGATTTATCCATTTGAGAATGCCACTTTGGGCTAGAAGATTAATTACTCGTTTATTATCTGTAATCCCAGTACTTATCTGTGTATCCTTAACTAGTGGTAAGAGTACAATTGAAGAACATGAAGCATTAAATAATTTAATGAATAACTCACAAGTATTCTTAGCCTTTGCCCTTCCATTCTCAATGTTACCTCTTATTATTATGACAGGTAGCAAAGTTGAAATGGGTGAAAGATTTAAGAACAGATTATGGATTAATATCCTTGGTTGGATTTCAGTTATTTCTCTAACTTACTTAAATATGATTGGTTTGCCACAAAACCTTGAACCTTTCTTCCCAGCTGACAAAGTTGGCTTAGCACACACAGTAGCTTATATATTAATTGTGCTTATTATTGCTTTACTAATTTGGACATTAGTTGAATTACATTTAGGTAATAAACGCTTTGCAGCTGAACAAGCTAAAAAACATAATAAATAGAATCAATTAAAAAGAACTTCCGATCTTAACTGACTCAAATGGAAGTTCTTTTTTTATAGAAATAAGCAAATATAGCTGTTTGTTGTGTTTATGATATATGGATATTTTATTTTTAATAAATTTATAGTTGCATTGTTTTGCATGCAGATATTGTTGATATATTTATTTCTCCTTCTTTTAACAAATTTAAAAAACTCTCTTCAGAATAGATTTTTTTATTAATACATCTATTCCAAAGAGAGTCTGCGATTATCTTCTGTTACTTGATTTTTATTCTAAGAAGTCCTTTAATTGCTTAGAACGAGATGGATGACGTAATTTTCTTAATGCTTTAGCTTCAATTTGACGAATACGTTCACGTGTAACACCAAACACCTTACCTACTTCTTCAAGTGTTCTTGTACGCCCATCGTCTAAACCAAAGCGTAGACGTAAAACATTTTCTTCTCTATCTGTTAATGTATCTAACACACTTTCAAGCTGTTCTTTTAGCAATTCATAAGCTGCATGTTCAGCTGGACTTGTTGCATCTTGATCTTCAATGAAATCTCCCAAATGAGAATCATCTTCTTCGCCAATAGGAGTTTCCAAAGATACTGGTTCTTGAGCAATTTTTAGGATTTCACGTACCTTTTCAGTTGGCATATCCATTTCAGCACCAATTTCTTCAGGCATTGGTTCACGACCCAAATCTTGCAACATTTGGCGTTGAATTCTGATTAACTTATTGATTGTTTCAACCATGTGTACTGGAATACGGATTGTACGTGCTTGATCGGCAATAGCACGAGTAATTGCTTGTCTGATCCACCATGTTGCATATGTTGAAAATTTAAATCCTTTGCGATAATCAAACTTTTCAACAGCTTTCATAAGCCCCATGTTACCTTCTTGAATTAAATCCAAGAAGGACATACCACGACCTACATAACGCTTAGCAATAGAAACTACCAAACGTAAGTTAGCTTCTGCCAAACGTTGCTTAGCTTCTTGGTCTCCTTCTTCAATCTTCAAAGCTAAAGCTACTTCTTCGTCAGCAGTCAACAAGTTTACTCGTCCAATTTCTTTTAAGTACATACGTACGGGGTCATTAATCTTAACCCCAGATGGTGCAGAAACATCTTTATCATTTTCTGCCTTTTCTGCTTCTTTTGTAGCTGCCTTCAAACTGTGAGCACTTGGTTCACCATTTTCATCAACAACAGAAATCCCTCTATCTTCAATAGAACCAATTAATTGATCCATTTGATCTGCATCCAACTTAAATGGTGTAACTAACTTATCTGTAAGTACCTTATAATTAACTTGTTTTTGTGGCTTATATTCACGAATTAAATCACGTAAAGCTTTTGTGAATGCAGGGTTATTTTCTAAAATTTCTTTTGCCAAGATAAATTCCTCCTATATTGTTAATGACTTAGCATTTTGTTGTTCTTTTAATAAAGAAATCAAGTCCATTGTTAGCTTGGTTATTTTTGCTGTGTCATTTTGACGTTTTGCTTCTAACATTTCAGTTTGAACTTTTTTTATTTTATCCTCTAATGGTGTTTGGCTCATTATCAAACTCAAACAATCATTAATTTCTTGCTCACTTACCTCATCAGCATAGTCACCCATCTCCAATGTAACTACAACTTGGCGTAATCCATCTTCATTGATAAAATCTAAGAAATCAGCAACTTCATACTCATCATGTGTGTCAAAATATGCTTCACTCAGATTATAGATGACTTGATAATTTTCATGGATAAAATTGAAATCTGGTATACCATTAATTCTCAACCAAACATTTTTATCATGTAACATTCGATATAATAATAAGCGTTCTGCTTTCTCTGCCTTTGAAAAATGTTGTACTTCATTTTTCTGGATAACTGTCCTAGGTATTTGCTGAGCCTGATAATTCTGTTCTTCTTGCTTTTCAGCTCTTTGAGCAAATATTTTCTCACGAATTTGTCTAAGTTGTGAGTCTAAATTTTCTTTGGCGACATTAAACCTTTGTGCTAAACGATTCAGATATAAGTCTTGTTCCAAAGAATCTCTAACTTTTGCTATTTCTTGTAAAATATCACGAATGTATTCTAGTTGATCATTTTCATTATTTAGATTCTTATCTTGTTCGTAATAACTTAGATAAAAATCTAATGGACTTTTACGATCATTTCGAGCTAATTCAACAAACTTCTCACTACCATACTTTTTTGTAAATTCATCAGGATCTAGTTTTTCAGGAATTTTGATAACTTCTAAGCTAAATTTTCCAGTTGGTTCAATGATTTCTAAAGCACGTTTCGTTGCATTTTGTCCTGCATTATCGCCATCATAACAAATTACCAAATGCGAAGTTACCCGATTTAAAGCTTGGATTTGTTCATCAGTTAAACTCGTTCCCATCGATGCTATTCCATTTTTGACACCAGATCGATAAGCTGCTATTACATCCATAAAACCTTCAAATAAAATTGCTTCTTTTTCACGTCGAATAATACCTTTTGCTTTATCAAAATTGAATAAAACTTTACGTTTATTAAAAATAGCAGTTTCTGGAGAATTCAAATACTTAGGAGCATCATCTCTTTTCTCTAACAATCTTCCTGAATAAGCAATCGTTTGTCCAGATGTGTCTCGAATAGGAAACATTACCCTACCATTAAATCTTTCTACAAGCTCTGTACTTTGTCTTTCAATAAAAAGACCTGATTTTCGTAAAATCTGATAATCATATAATTTTTGCTCCTTAAAAAAGGCTTCTAAAATGTTATTTTCAGGGGCAAATCCTATCTCAAATTCTTCGATTAAATCATCCTTAATACCACGTTTATGCAGATATTCTAAAGCAGGTTCTCCCAACTCTGTATTAACTAAAATATGGTGATATAGCTTGGTTGTTTCCTTATATAATTTCCTAATTTTACCATTTTCAGAAGTTTCATTTTGATTTCCAGAATTATCTATAGAAATTCCTAAATCATAATTTGCTAATTCAGCAACTCTTTGAACTGATTCAGGAAAAGATAATCCCTCTAATTCCATAATGAACTTAAAAACATTTCCACCACGGTGACAAGAGAAACAATGAAAAATTTGCTTTTGCTCATTTACCGAGAATGATGGTGTCTTTTCTGAATGGAAAGGACAGATTCCAAACCAATTTTTACCGGATTTATGCAATTGTACATACTGACTAATAACATCTAAAATATTGACATTACTTCTTAGTTCGTCAATCGTTGCTTCTGGAATTAATCTCGCCAATCTAACTCACCTCACTTCAACAAAAAAGTGCGCACTACACCCACTGCGTATAGTCAAGATATATAATAAACTATTTTTATGTAAATGTAAAGCAAAATACTTTCATTAATAAAAAAGTTGAAAGGCACATAAAATCCTTTCAACTCTTATATATCATATTTATAAAAATCGTTAAGTGTATTATTTTACAATTAATTTATCTAATGATCCGAAATCTTCTGTTAACTCAGCAATCTTAACCAATTGCAATAATCTATTATTCTTAACTTTTTCATCATCTGCCATAATCATAGTAGCATCAAAGTAAGCTGTAATGCTGTCTTTCAATGAACTTAAAATAGCAAATTTTTCATTCATTTCTGCATCGCCATAACCAGCTTCAACCTTAGCAAACTCATCAGCAAGAACTTTTTCAGTATCATTTTCAAATAAAGTACTGTCAATTACAGCATCGCTACCAAATTCTGGAGCTTTCTTAGCCAAACGAGTAACACGAGTTAAAGCTTCAATAACTTCTTTAAAGTCATCATCTTCTGCATGTTTACTTAAAACTTGTGCAGCTTGTAATGCTTGGATAAATGGCATATCAGCTCTAGCTACTACTGTATCTAGAATATCACGACGTAACTTATTACCACTTAATACTTGTGCTAGACGATCATTTACAAATTCATCCATTTCTGCTGCATTATCGGCAGGATTTGTATTCTTGTATAGGTCATCGCGTTTAGCAAAGGCATCATTGATTGCTGCATGCAATACTGGTAGAGAAATCTCCCAACCTTTATCTAAAGCAATTCTGATAATACCTAAAGCTTGACGACGTAATGCATATGGGTCATTAGAACCACTTGGAATCATGTTAGCAGCAAAGAATGATTGAATGCTGTCTAATTTGTCAGCGATTGATAATACTGCACCTACATTACTTTGAGGTAATTCACCTTCAGAACTTGTTGGCATATATTCTTCACGAATTGCCGTACTTACATTGTCATCTTCACCTTGTAGACGAGCATATATTTCACCCATAATACCTTGAAGTTCAGAAAATTCACCAACCATTCCTGTTACTAAGTCAAACTTATAAATCATGGATGCTCTGTCTAAATCTTTTAATTCAGTTTCAGATAAACCAAGCTTGTTTCCTAGGAACTTAGCTAATAGATTTACACGTTCCATCTTTTCATAGATAGTACCGATCTTATCGTGGAACATAACTTTCTTTAATCTTTCAACATAGTCAGCAATTGTATGTTGTTGATCTTCTTCATAGAAGAACTTAGCATCTTCTAAACGAGCAGTTAATACTTTTTCATTTCCAGCTATAACATTTTCTAAGTAATCCTTGTTACCGTTTCTAACAGATACAAAGTTTGGCAATAAGTTACCTTCTTTATCTGTTACGTAGAAGAAACGTTGGTGATCTTTCATGGAAGTAATTAAAACTTCATTTGGAACTTGTAAGTATTCTTCTTTAAATTTGCCAGCAAAAACTGTTGGATATTCTACTAAGTTATTAACTTCTTCTAATAAGTCTTCATCAACAACAATGTTCCAATTATTTTCAGTTGCTAAAGCATCAATTTGTTTACGAATTTCTGCTTTTCTAACTCCAGCGTCAGCAATTACTTTTTGTGTTTCTAATGTTTCTAAGTACTTGTCAGCTGATGGAACGTCAACTGCTTCACCTAAAAAGCGATGTCCTTGAGTTGTACGACCTGTTTTAATATCTAGAATTTCAAATGGTACTACTTCATCATCTAATAAAGCTACTAACCACTTGATTGGACGAACATATTCAAAATCATTGGATCCCCAACGCATCATTGTAGGGAATTTTAAGTCCATCGCTACATCTTTCATTCCTGTCAAAACTTCAGCAACTGGCTTACCAGGAATAAATTTCTTAACATATACGTATTCTGTACCTTTTAATTCTTTAAAGAAGATATCGTCAACGGTTACGCCTTGACCTCTAACGAAACCTTGAGCAGCTTTTGACCAATTACCTTCGTCATCTAAAGCAATTTTCTTTGAAGGACCCTTAGCTTCTTCTTCAATATCAGCTTGTTTACCAGCTAAACCTGTTACTTTTACTGTTAAACGACGTGGAGTTGAATATGGGATAACTTCATCAAAATCTATTCTTTGTTCTTTTAAGAATTTTGTTGTCTTTTGTACTAATTGGTTAACACTAGGAGTAACAACATGTGCTGGTATTTCTTCTAGTCCGATTTCTAGTAAAAATGTATGAGCCATTATTTTTCCTCCTTTAGTAACTCTTGTCTTAGTTTTTCATCTTTAATTAATGGGTAACCTAGTTTCTTTCTTTCAGCTACGAATACTTTAGCTACAGATTTAGCCATATTTCTAATTCTTGATAAGTAACCAGCTCTTTCTGTTACAGATACTGCACCACGAGCATCAAGTAAGTTGAAAGTATGACTACATTTCAAAATATAATCATAAGCTGGATGAACTAATCCATTTGCAAGTTGCTTCTTAGCTTCTGTTTCGAATGTATCAAATAAGTTTAGTAACATTTCTTGGTTACTTTCTTCAAATGAATACTTAGAATGTTCATATTCAGGTTCTTTAAAGATGTCACCGTACTTAACTCCATCAGCCCATTCTAAATCATAAACAGAATCAACATCTTGGATATATGATGATAGACGTTCTAGACCGTATGTTACTTCAGCTGCAACTGGTTTAACTTCTAAACCACCAACTTGTTGGAAGTAAGTAAATTGAGTGATTTCCATTCCGTCTAACCATACTTCCCAACCAACACCGGCACAACCCATAGATGGATTTTCCCAGTTATCTTCAACGAAACGAATATCATGTTCTTTAGGCTCAATACCTAAGGCACGTAAACTATCAAGGTAAAGTTCTTGAATGTTACTTGGAGATGGTTTCATCAAAACTTGGAATTGATGATGTTGGTATAAACGGTTAGGGTTATCACCATAACGACCATCAGCAGGACGACGTGATGGTTCTACATAGGCAACATTCCATGGTTCTGGTCCAATAGCTCTTAAGAATGTATAAGGACTCATTGTTCCGGCACCTTTTTCAGTATCATATGATTGCATCAACATGCAGCCTTGTTTAGCCCAAAATTGTTGCAACGTTAAAATAATATCTTGCAATGCTAATTTCTTTGTCATTACAATACTCCTTTGAATAAATGATTCGAAAGCTAATCAAACTCGTTGCATAAGAAAAAGACCGTTCCTATGCAACGCCTCTGGTTACATAGGGACGATCTTTCGTCATCGCGGTTCCACCCTACTTCTAGTTAAACTAGCAACTTAATTCGTATAAACTCCGAAAACGCCAAACTATTCAGAATAACATCTGCTTACACTATCCAGACTCGCTGTACCTATTCTTATGAATAGTCCCTTTTTCATCAATGTTTACTTTATTCAATGCTTAGAGTATAGCATATTTGAAATAAAATTCAATAACTTTTACTATGCATTATTTAAATTTTATTTCTGCTCTTTATAATCTAGCTCGTCCTTATTTTTCTAAACTATCTAAAAAGTTACAGTTTTTTAAGAAGTAGTTAACGCTCTTTACTCATGCTTTCCACGTAAGATATTTATAGCAGCAACTGTCATAATAATTGCTAAGACTACCATCCAAAATTGAGCTTGATCTATTATTACATTAGCACCGTTCAATCCATTGACTATTGCTGAAATAAAAGCTAATCCGACTGCACCACCGATTTGCTGGAAAGTATTGACAACTCCTGATGTAGCACCAGCAATCTCATCAGAAGTTCCAGCCACTCCAGCAACCGTTGCTGGACCTATGATCAAACCTTGACCCATACCTAAAAAGATCATTGGAAATGCTACTCCCCACCAATAACCACTATTAATACCAATTACATTTCCCAAAACAAAACCTAAGGTATCAACAACAACACCTGAAATTAATACTGATGTATTAGAAAATCGTGCTGTTAAGCGAGGAATATACAAGGAAACAATAAATTGTATAACAGTTAATGGTAAAAATGAGATAGATGCCATCAATGGTGTAAATACAAAAACTCTTTGTAACGCTTGTGGCATTAAAAAGAAATAAGACATGCTTGCACCTAACATAAAGAATCTTGAAATCATGGCACTTATTCTTCTGCCAAATTAAAAAGATAGTCATACCAGTTTTTTAACCGGCATAACTATCTATTTTTTATCTTGTTTTTGTAAGTTATCTTGTGGATTCTTTCCTTTTCGATTCATTCCTTGATTTTGACTATCAAGCATGTAGCGTTCAATCAAACTTACAACTTCATCATTTTGTGGCAAGTCAGAGTGTTCCGCATCTTCTCCTGTAACAGTTATTTCAGTAAAATGCTTAACCTGCTTTTGATAAATATATTTACCAGCTGAAACACTACTTTCCGGTACTAATCGATCAGAATCATAGGTTTCAGTCCCTGCCACCGAATAAACAGTAAGATTGGTTGGAATACTTTCTCTATTCGCAATAAAGTCTGCCAACATTTCTGTTTTATTAGAAATAGACGTTTCATCAAAATTATACGGTGTACCAATTGTCATTAGTCGTTTAATCTCAACTTGACTATACTCATTGAAATACTGTTCTAAGAAGTCAGTATATATTAATCCACCATTAGAATGACCAATTCCTTTAAAATTATTAAATTTATAACGAGTTTGCAATGCTGCGAATGCTTGATTAAACATGCGTGCTTGTTTCTTTATATTGCTATAACCATCTTTATTATTTTCAAATCCCACTACAATAATTGGTTCATTGTCATTAGCCCTAATTTTACCCTTATAGGTAATTTTTCCATTATTCCAAACTTTAACCTTCAACAAGCTATGTTTATTTCTAGTATGTTGATTGAGTTTTGTTACCAAAGTATCAAATCTATTTTCTGTGGCTGAACTTCCTGGAATCATAATTACCGGCGAAAGTTTAGAGTTGTAGAAAGCATTTAACTCTTTGATATTACTCTTAGTCCAAAAATAAGAAGGAATTGCGAGTAGAATGATAAAAATTAAGGTCACAAATAAGATAATTCTTGTTCGTTTTTTAGTCATTTACTCGCCCTCCTTTTCTTCTTGCAAATAAATATATTGCATTTTCAACCATATTTGTTCGTTCAGTCTAACAAAAGGAATATAGACTATAATATCGATAAAAAAAACAATAACTCCAATTATTAGAGCTACAAAATTTCCTCCCGTACCGATAAAAGCTACTAAAGGTCCAGGTGTCCCCATTGGTACTGGATAAACAACTGGTGGCATAATATGTGCAATAATAGCTAGAGCTGCAATTACTATATTCAATATTGGAGTAAGAATAAACGGTATTAAATATAAAGGATTAAACATCACTGGGAGTCCTATCATGACAGAAGTCCCACTATTAAATAGTGTTGGTATTAGGCCAGACACACCAACGCGACGATAACTTCCTGCCCCAGAAACAATTAAGATCGCTACAATCAGAGCTAAAATTGAGCCAATTCCACCAAAAGTTCCAAAACTGTGGTAGAGCGAATATTCTGAGAATGGATGTGGTACACCCCAAACAGAGTGATATTTCAATGCGTAATTAAGATTTTCAACGGAGGTATTATCATCTACAAATGAACGATATTGATAAGGTCCACTAAATCCTAACCAGGCAAAAATTGTTGTGACAAAAGTTCCGAATAACGTCATTGAAAAGTTGCTATGTTTAAGGGAAATGTTTGTTACATAATCAGCGATCGCATCGTATACACCATATCTAAAAAATAGATATAATAATCCATTAATGACAATTGCTACTAAAAAAGAAAGTATAATTGCTAAAAGTGAATTAAATGCCTTCTCTAATACATTTGGCGAATGACTTTTAGTCTTTTTTAAATCAATGCCTCCAAACTTTCGGAAAATTTGTCCTGTTATGTAACCAACCAATAGGCCTAAAAGGATTCCGTCTGCCCCTAACATCATCGCGTCTACTGGTAAATTAATAATACCGTCCCCATTTTCAGAAACATTTACCATACATACGAATAAATAAGAGATCAAACCTGTAATACCTGCTACTTGCTGATCTTTTCGGTAAAATTCAGCTGTATATTTGGCACAATAGTACGCTGCTAGCAAAGCTAAAATACCAATTGTAAAGGTCGCAAAATTATTGAACAATAGCTTTACTAAACGGGAATCCGGAAACCATTTAGGCATCGCAAGAATACTGTTAATAAACCCCTTGTCTGATAAAAATGAAATTGAAACAACTCTGGCGATGCTTCCTAAAAGAGCAAACGGAAACAAGGATAGCAAGGTTCGTTGCACTGCTCTTACAATAACACGCCGCCGAAGCCAAACTAACTTGTTGACCCATTTATTTTGGATTGCCAAAATGTCATACATTAAACCACCTACATTCATCTCTTTATGTTAAGTCTAATTATAGTTATTCGTTGGGCAATTGCAATATGGAGATTGTTAGAAAAGTAAGGTTATTAGAGCGTATGTAAATATTAAAAAAAACGGTCGTCATCAAATCTGACACTGAGATTTATACCAAAATTTATAAAAGCAGTTATAAGAGAAATTCCAAGTAACTCACTGTAAAATACTTTCTAATGAAAAATATTATCTAAGTCTATTCTATTCTCTTTTTCATAATAATCTAATTTCTATTTTGTGTTCCCTACTCAATTTACTGGTGCTAGTTTCACTTGGGAGCGTAAA
>NZ_JANFQI010000005.1:0-137384 GCF_024436335.1 Ligilactobacillus sp. MP3 | reverse complement strand
TACTAGCGAATTGACTTCGCAAATGTTTTTGCTTCTTTATAGAAGCCCTGCACATTTGTTTCATCGAAACTTTGTTTAGTTTTCAAAGATCATATAACATTCTCATGCAACTATTTAATTATATCACAGTTAAAAAATATGTCAATAAAAAAATTATCAACTTCATAACTTGCAACTTCTTAAGTAGCAGCAACATTTAAATAATATACACGAGTTACACCTCTGCGTCAACACTTTTTTTATAAAATCTAAAAAAAAATCAGTTTGCTTATTTACAAACTGATTTTTTATCTTATTTTCTATTATTCTGGTCTCAAAGTTGGGAATAGGAGTACATCACGAATTGATGGTGCATCTGTTAGAAGCATTACCAATCTATCAATTCCTATACCTAATCCCCCTGTTGGAGGCATTCCGTATTCCATAGCTTCAATATAATCTTCATCGATACCTTCAGCTTCATCATTACCAGCTTGACGTTCAGCAACTTGTGCTTCAAAGCGTTGACGTTGGTCAATTGGATCATTCAATTCAGTAAAGGCATTTGCATATTCATTTCCTAAAATGAATAATTCAAAACGATCTGTGAAACGTGGATCATCAGCATTTTTCTTAGCTAATGGTGAAATTTCTACAGGATGGCCATAAACGAAAGTTGGATCAACAATTGTATCTTCACAGAATTGTTCAAAGAATTCATTAATAATATGACCTACTTGCCAGTATGGTTCATAATGAACTTTATGCTCATCTGCTATCTTTCTAGCTTCTTCAAGAGACATTTCTTTCCAGAAATCTACTCCTGTCTTTTCCTTGATTAGATCTACCATGTGAACACGTTTGAATTCTTTATTAAAATCAACGTCCGTTCCTTGATAGTTAATCTTTCCATCAGATGTTACAACTTTAGCAGCTGCTTTAAAGATACCTTCTGTTTCATCCATAACGTCTTTAAAGTCAAAGTATGCTGCATAAGTTTCAAGCATTGTAAATTCTGGATTGTGCTTAGTATCAATTCCTTCATTACGGAAAACTCTACCTATTTCATAAACACGTTCCATTCCGCCAACAATCAAACGTTTGAGGTGTAATTCCAAAGCAATTCGTAAGTAAAGTTGAATATCCAATGCATTATGATGTGTAATAAATGGACGTGCAGCTGCACCACCAGCTTGATTATGTAATACAGGTGTTTCAACTTCTAAAAATCCATTACTATCTAAATAATTACGAACAGCTGTAACAATCTTGCTACGGTTTACAAAACGATTGTAACTTTCACGGTTAGTAATTAAGTCTAAGTAACGTTGACGATAAATTTGTTCTACGTTTTGAAGACCGTGGAATTTATCTGGCAATGGTCTTAGAGCCTTGGATAAGAAAGTAAGTTTAGTTACTTTAATTGTAAGCTCACCCATATCAGTCTTGATAACATCACCAGTTACACCTAAGAAATCTCCTAAATCTGAACGTTTAAAGATATGGTACATTTCTTCGCCAACTTCATCTTTACGAATGTAAAGTTGCATTCTACCTGTCTTATCTTGTAGATCAGCAAAGCCTACCTTACCTTTACCACGCTTTGCTACCATACGTCCTGCGATTGTAGCCTTAACATCTAAGTCAATTAATTCTTCTTTTGTCTTATCTTCAAATTTGTCGTGTAATTCTTTGTTTAAGAAATCACGCTCAAATCTATGACCGAATGGATCAACGCCTTCATCACGCAATTCTTGCATCTTTTGACGACGAACTCTTAACTGATCATTCATTGATTGTTGATTAGCCATTTAAAATCCTCACTTTCTCAATAATTTATACACTGCTCTTTATTATATCATAGTCAACTGGACATATTAATTACAATATTAACAAAATATCCACTAAACAGCTTGACGTGCTAATGTATCTGCTAAGAAATTATCAAAAATATCGATCATTTCTACTTCTGTATCTGCAGAATTTAAAGCCGCTTTAGTACGTGCGGAACGTGGGATTCCTTTCAAATAATATGCAGCTTGAGAACGGAATTCCTTTGGCCCAATAACTTCACCTTTAGCTTTAACTAAACGATGTAAATGTTCCTTAGCAACTTTAATCTTTTCTGCAGGTGTAGGTTCTTCCAAAATTTCTCCTGTTTCAAGGTAATGTGTTGTTTGCTTAACAATCCAAGGATTACCTAAAGCTGCACGACCAATCATTACTGCATCTGCTCCAACTTCATCCAACATCTTCTTAGCTTCTTCTGGTGTACGAACATCACCATTCCCCATAAATGGAATCTTAGTTAAATGATCAGCTACTTCTTTTAAAATTCCCCAATCTGCATGTCCTGTATATAATTGCTTTCTAGTACGTCCATGCATTGCTAATGCTTTAGCTCCACCTTCTTCTGCTGCTAATGCATTTTCAACAGCTAAAATATGATCTTCATCCCAACCGGTTCTCATCTTAACTGTTACAGGCTTACCTATAGAACTAGTAACTGCATGAACCATTTCATAAATCTTATCTGGATCTAAAAGCCATCTTGCACCAGCATCAGTCTTTGTAACTTTAGGAACTGGGCAACCCATGTTTATATCGATAATATCAGTCGCAGTATTTTCTGCCACAAATTGAGCAGCTTCAACTAAAGTTTCTTTGCTACCACCAAAAATTTGGACACTAACTGGATGCTCAGTTGGATCAACAAATAGCATATCTAATGTTTTCTTATTTCTAAAATGGATTCCTTTGTCAGAAATCATTTCACAAACAACTAAACCTGCACCAAATTCCTTACAAATCATACGAAAGGCAACGTTTGTAACCCCAGCCATAGGAGCTACTACAACTTGATTAGGGATAACTATATCACCAATTTTCCATTCCATTATTCTCTTCCTCCATTTTAAGCTTGATTAGCTTCATTCATGATTTTAGTTAATTCTTTTTCATTAAATTCGTATTTTTTCCCACAAAAATGGCAAACTGCTTCTGCACCTTTATCTTGTTCTATCATTTCTTCAAGATCTTTTTTAGGTAAACTTGCTAGTGCTTCAGCAAATCTTTCTTTTGAACAATCGCATGCATATGCTACTGGCATTTTCTCAAGAATTTTTACTTTGTCTTTTGGGAAAAGTGTATACAAAATTTCTTCAGGAGTCTTACCATCTTTACGCATCATTTCAGATACTAACGGTATTTCTTGTAACTTCTTTTCAATTTCATCTAAAATCTCATCACTAGCTCCTGGTAAAACTTGAATCATAAAACCACCAGCTACACCTATTGTGTTATCATCTTCAACAAAAACAGATAATCCTACGGCTGATGGAATTTGCTCTGACTTAGCTAGATAGTAAGTGAAATCTTCACCTAACTCACCAGATACAAGGGGCACTTGTCCTGTAAAAGGCTCTTTTAATCCTAAATCTTTAGTTACTGATAAAAAGCCTTGGGTACCTACTGCGCCTTTAACATCAATCTTATGTTTTTCATTTAAAGGCAAATGCACATGTGGTTCATGTACGTATCCTTTGACTGTACCTTTAGCATTACCATCTACCACAATAGCCCCAATTGGTCCATCGCCATTGATTTTTACGGTCATTTTTTCATCACCAGATAGTTCCGATGCTGATAATAATAAAGTACCTATCAAACTTCTACCAAAAGCAGCTGAAGCAGCACTCCAAGTATCGTGTAATTTTTGTGCTTCTCCTACAGTTTCAGTAGCATCAACTGCATAAGCTCTAATCGCTCCATCATATACTAAGCTTTTAACTAAATAATCAGACATTTTTCTTACCTCTTTATTTTTATACACAAATTACATACTAACAAATTGTAGTCAATTTTTCTATTATTATCTTTTTTATTTTGTCAAATAAAAAATGGTACTGACAGTTTAAAACCACCAATACCATTTTTGTTATTCATCTTTCTTATCAGAATCTTCATCTGATTCATGAGGATAGAACACTTCTGTTTCTTTATGTTCCTCATCTTTTTCAGCTAATTGTTTTTTAGCTTCTCTACGTTCAACAGCTTGTTTTGCTTCTTCAAAAGTTGCTGCCTTTTCACTAGGAAATTCATCTTCGTTTTCTGCTGGCATCTTACCTGTCTTATACAAACTCAAGATTTGTTTTTCATCTAGAGTTTCATGTTCAAGTAATGCTTCAGCGATTACTTTATGTTGTTCTCTATGAGCTTCGATAATTTCCTTAGCTTGTTGCATACCTTCATTGGCAATACGTTTAACTTCTTCGTCAATGATATTAGCTGTTTGTCCAGAGTAACTATGTTGACCATTGAATTCACCAGGTTGCATATTAGCTTGACCTTCATATTGAACAGGGCCTAACTTGTCACTCATACCAAATTCTGTAACCATTGCTCTAGCTAATTGAGTAGCTTGTTGGAAGTCATTAGAAGCACCAGAAGATTGTTGACCAAAGATAATTTCTTCGGCTGCACGTCCACCCATCAAACCAGCAATTTGTTCCTTAAGGTTCTTCTTGGACATCAACATTTGATCTTCTTTTGGTAACATGATAGCATATCCGCCAGCACGTCCACGAGGTACGATTGTAACCTTATGAACTACACGTGCTTCATTTAATACTAAACCTACAATTGTATGTCCAGCTTCGTGATATGCCACTGTTTCACGTTCATGCTTACTAATTACACGATCACGCTTAGCAGGTCCTGCAATAACTCTATCTTCTGCTTCATCGATATCAGATGCATCAATTTCTTTCTTATCACGACGAGCAGCTTGTAATGCAGCTTCATTCAATAAGTTTTCTAAGTCAGCACCAACAAAACCAGGTGTTTGCTTAGCAATCATCTTCAAATCGACATCTTTTGCTAAAGGCTTGTTCTTAGCGTGAACCTTCAAAATAGCCTCACGACCCTTAACATCAGGACGACCTACTAAAATCTTTCGGTCAAAACGACCTGGACGTAGCAAAGCAGGGTCTAATACATCAGAACGGTTAGTAGCTGCCATAACGATGACACCTTCATCACCTTCGAAACCATCCATTTCAACTAACATTTGGTTAAGTGTTTGTTCACGTTCATCATGTCCACCGCCCATTCCGGCACCACGACGACGACCTACCGCATCAATTTCATCGATAAAGATAATAGATGGTGCGTTCTTTTTAGCATTTTCAAATAAGTCACGCACACGACTAGCACCAACACCGACAAACATTTCAACGAAGTCAGAACCAGAAATTGAGAAGAATGGTACACCAGCTTCACCAGCTACAGCTTTAGCAAGTAAAGTTTTACCAGTTCCTGGAGGTCCTTCCAATAGCACACCAGATGGAATTCTAGCACCTAAAGCTAAGAACTTACGTGGATCACGCAAAAATTCTACAACTTCAACTAATTCTTGCTTTTCTTCTTCAGCACCAGCTACATCTGAAAAACGAACTTTATTGTTCTTTTTGTCAATAGGCTTAGCTTTGGATTTTCCAAAGTTCATAACACGGCCACCGCCGCCACCTTGGCCAGCTTGACCCATCATCATGTAGAAGAAGAAAATGAAGAATAGAATTGGAACTACTGAAATTAAAAGTTGAATCCAAATACTACTAGATTCTTCTTCTTTAGCACTATTTTTTATTTTATTTTTTTGTGCATACTCTTGAATTTGTTTTACAGTCGAGTCATTCGTCAATACATTAGTTGTAAAACCAGTTGATTCATCCGCACCACTAGAAGCAATTCCGGCAATACCACTCGAACCAGATGATTTCTTAGCATGACGATAAGTACCCGTTATTTTGTACGTACTTCCAGAAGGTTGCATCGTAAAATCTTTAATATTATTCTTCTTCAATTCTGTTATAAATTGACTAGATTGAATTTGTTGTGTCTGCATACTTTGGCGACTACCAAACATATAATATAAGACACCCATAATACCCAAGAATACTACGATATAAAAGAAACTATTTCTAAGAAGTCCGTTACCATTCCTGTTGTTATTCATAACGTTCCTCCATATCCAAGGATTAAAGAGTCACTTATCACCATTAAATAAGCACTCCATTGTGAATATAATAGCATAATTAATAAATTTTGACTATTATTGACTATTAATTTCACTAAAATAAATTGTTTAAAATTTTATTAACCTTCGTAAACTTCAGGCTTCAAAATTCCAACATATCCTAAGTTACGATAGCGACCTGCAAAGTCTAAACCGTAACCTACTACAAATTCATTAGGAACTTCAAAACCTACATAGTCAGGCTTAACTCCTTCAACACGACGTTCAGGTTTATCAAGTAAAGTACAAATCTTAACAGATTTTGCATTGCGATGCTTAAATAGTTCAACTAAACGTTGTAATGTACGACCTGTATCGATAATGTCTTCAACGATTAAAACATCTCTTCCAGTTACAGATGTATCTAAGTCTTTAATAATTTTAACTTCACCAGATGATTCTGTTCCTTCTCCATAACTAGAAACGTCCATAAAATCTAATTCTAAATATGTATCGATTTCACGAATAATATCAGTTGTGAACATAACAGCACCCTTAAGAACACAAACTACTAATGGATTTTTACCTTCAAAATCCTTAGTAATTTGCTTTCCTAGTTTTTTAGTAACTTCAGCGATTTGTTCTTTACTGTATAAAACTTCTTTGATGTCGTTGTTCATAAGATTAACCTCTTTCTTATTTTTTTCTAAATACTAGTATGTAATGAATTTTAGCATTTTGTGGGGCCAGTGACAAATCAGTTTTTTTTGTTTCTAAAATCCAATACACTTCATTTTTATTTTTTGTAATTAGCCAACTCTTATTTCTCTGTTCACTTGGAATTTTTTTATCAATAAAAACTTTTTTAATTTTTTGATTTCCAAAGCTCATTTTTAGTGAATCACCCGGTTGTCTATGTCTAATTACCCAATTTTCATTATCTTCTACAACTAGAGTTTCATCTCCAGGCATTAGTTCTATTTCATTAATCTTAAATAAGCCTATCTTTTTTCCTTCTTCTAAGTTGTGCCATTGATTCAATTTTAATTCAAAATTTTCTTCTAGATTTAAACTAGTAGTACTTTTAATTCTTATTCCTATTTCGAGATATTCATGATAGAATTCAAATTTTTCATTCAAATCAAACTTTGCTTGAGGTTTCTTCTCATCATTAAGCATCGCTAAAATTTGCTGTACCTGTGTTTCTTTGATTTCTAATCCTTTTACTTCTAAATATCGTTCAAGTAGAATACGTTGCCATAAGGGACTTTCTTTAACAAATTTATCATAGTCCAAAGTTTCTTCTTTAGAAATCTTATTCAGTTTCACATCAGCTACTTCTTGAATTGCTTGTAAATTATTTGTTAATTGCTGAGTATATTCTAATACATGCTTTAAAAATTCTGGATTTTCTGCTTTTAATACTGGAATTATATGATGTCGTAACCTATTTCTTTGGTAGTCATCGCTTTTATTAGTTTCATCCTCATAATATTTAATCCCTAATTGTTTAGCATAATCATAAATTTCTTTTTTATTAAAAATTAACATGGGACGAACTATTTGATAATCCTCTCTGAAAATGCGTACAGATTGAATTGCTTGTAATTGTTGAATATTCCCACCTCGAATTAATTTCATTAAAAAAGTTTCTGCTTGGTCATCTCCATGATGCGCCGTTACCAAGTACTCAATATTATTTTCTTTTAGGACTTTTTCAAAAAAGTTATATCTAACTTCTCTGGCTGCAGCTTCAATGCTTTGTACAGGATGTTCTTCTTTTTCCCACCTGTATACATATAAAGGAATATTTCGTGCAAAACAAAACTCTTTAATAAATTTTGTTTCTTCTTTGCTTTGCTCTCGTAATTGATGATCAATATAAGCGACATTAATTTCTACATCTAAAACTTTACTCAATTTCAACATTCCTGATAATAAGACCATAGAATCTACACCTGTAGAAACTGCAAGCAATACTTTTTTATTGGAAATTTTTAAATCTCTAAGTCGCTGTAATAATTGATTTTCAAATTTTTTTACATTCAACTTTATCACTCACTTCAAAAAAATAAAAAGGCAAGAAGTAATTACCTCTTGCCTTTTGTTGTATTAGCTGCGACGACCGCCACGACCGCCACGTTTTCCTTCTGTATTACGTTTCAAGGAAGTCAATCTATCTTCACTTTCCTTCAAAAATCCAGCTAATAAGGAATCGAAATCTTTCTTCTTTTCTTCATGCTTTGGCTTAAAAGAAGTATTATGATTTTTCTTTACTTTATCCCTATTATTATGTTGTTCGTGATTATTGTTACGACGTTGGTTGTTTTGTTTTTGAGGTTTATCTACTGCTTTCTTGATTGAAAGACCGATCTTACCATCATCACTGACAGATAAAACTTTAACAGTAACTTCATCACCAACGGATAAGACTTCATGGATATCTTTAACAAAAGTATTGGATACTTCACTAATATGAACTAATCCTGTTTTCTTATCCCCTAAATCAACAAATGCACCAAAATCTGTAATTCCTGAAACTTTTCCGGAAAGTTTAGCTCCTACTTCAATCGACATAAAAATTGTCTTCCTCCTCGAAATTCTATACCTCTCAGTATATCACGCACTAAATATTATTAATACTACTAAATTAAACTTTTTTTAATTATTGCCCAATATTTTTTGTAACATCTGTTGGTAAGTTATAAATTATTTCGTTATCTTTAGAATAGGAGTACTTTTCTCGAATTAATTTTCTTAAATAATCTTCATCATTTAATTGCTTAATCTGCTCTTTCAAATCAGCATTTTTAGCTTTTACTTTTTCTAACTTCTTATTAGCTTCTTCCGTTTGAACATTAATATTTTGGGTTTGATAGTGCATTGTAATGAGTCTTATTCCAAACACTATTGTTAATATTATAGTTAAAGAAATAATACTTACTCTAAACAATCGATAATGTTGATAGTGTTTAGCTTTTAAAGCAGCATTTTTACTTTTAGCTTGTTGCTTACGAAAATAATCATTATCCATGATAGTAATCTTTGATCTTTTCTTCACTGACTATCTAGCCCCTTCCATTCTTTGTCCAAAACGATTTATATAGAAAAATCTTCCTTATATTCTTCAGAGATAACTTCAAACAATTCTTGTGCTTCTTTTTTCTTTGTTGTATCTCTAATATCATTAACTTTGACTGTTAATACTTTATTACCAAAGTTTATCACAATTTCATCGCCAACATTTACATTTGATGATGATTTAGCCACCTTGCCATTAATTGTAATTCTACCTTGACTTGAAATTTCTTTTGCTACTGTTCTTCTTTTAATAATGCGTGATATTTTCAAAAACTTATCTAATCTCATTAACGTCCTCCATTTAATTTGTCAATTATTTTTATAATCTTATTTCCACCTGGCATCGCCATATATTCTTCTTTAGTAAATAAATTAAACTTAATTGCTAAAATTCCAAAAATAAATACTCCCACAGGAATACATATTACTGAAATTATTCCGACATCTAATCTAGAACTTCCCAATAGGTATCCCAATAATATTGAAAGACCTTTTACTACTATCCCCATGATACATGAAATAAGTAATAATTTTAAGACATAACCATCACTTCTAAATAAAATCTCAAGCTTTATTGAACTAAAGAAAATAATGATAATTGCAGCTAATAATAAACTAACTGTAGTAGCAATACTTGCTCCAATTATTCCAAATTTACCAATTAAGTAACTATTAAGAATATATTTAGTTAAGAAAGCTACTCCTAGTCCAATTAGTAACACTCTGTACTTATCAATGCTTTGTAAAATAGAACTATAACTATTGATTACTGTCATTAAAATTATACCTAGTAAATATATTCCAATTACCAAGCTAAGTTCACTATCACCAAATAAAAGTTTATTAACTTCAGGCAATAAAGCTAACAATCCCACTGTAGCAGCACTAGCTATTCCTAAACTAATTCTCAAGATAGATGATGCCGTATTTTCAAAAGTAGTTTTTTCTTTCTTTTCAATTGCAGCTGTTAGGGACGGTAATAGCGTTGAAGAAAAACTTACACCTATTACTAATCCTAATTGTATTAAAGGTTGAGCTCTATCGTAAATACCTTTTATATTGCTAGCTTTTATTGAAGATAAGCCATAAATCTCCAAATTATTCTTAATTGTGAAGGAGTCTATTAATTGCAAAAGTACCATCAATGCAGTAAATAAGCATATCATGATTCCTTCTGTCATTAGTCTCTTTACTAAATCTCGATATTTGATACTATGTTTGTGGGATTTTCTTGAAAAAAGCCTTATAAAAATACCTACAAAACATAGTAGTGCAACTAAGCCTCCTAATGTTGAGCCAAACATCGCCCAAGCTCCCATTTTATAAATAGACCAATGATGTCTAACCGCATACCACGCAACCCCAATAATAACAATCACTCTTATTAGTTGCTCATACACTTGTGATACAGCAGTGGGCGTCATATTGAATATACCTTGATAAAATCCTCTTCCTACTGATAAAAAAGGCATCAACAAAAACATCCAGGAAACACTCCTGATAATTACTTCCAGCTTTATATCTCCCATGGCTTCAGCAATTTGAGTTGATCCTAATTGTAGAAATAAAAAGCACAAGATAGCCAGTACAACTAAAACGTTAAATATTCTTTTTGAAATCTGATATTTTGATTCTATATCATCTTGTTCAGCAATAATTTTTGAAATGAATACAGGAAATCCTGATAAAGAAAAAGTCATTCCAATTGCATAAATCGGATAAACTTGCTGATAAACGTAAAACCCTAAATTCCCTACCATATTTTCAAAAGGAATTCGGTACATCGCACTTAAAATTTTAGCTATAAAAGAAGCCCCTGATAGGATTATTGCTCCCTTCATAACATTTCCAAAATTATTTTTCATTACCCTCACCTATGCTGATTTATCCATAGTGACATCCACCATTTTAGCTAATTCTTTGAGTAATTTCTTTAATTCTTCCAAAATTTGATTACTTTCCATGCCAGGTTGGATGTTTAACTTAATTTGAATTTTTTGATTTTTATTTCCCAGAGTCGTACTAAATTTAGTTACCGATAATACTTTAAAAACATCCTTAATGTCTAATTTCCCATTTAACTTATCTGATAACTCAATTTCAATTGTTTTTTTATTCTGGCTAACACTATCTACTAAAGCTGCATCAGCATACATTTTTAATAGGCCAACTTCTAATAAATTGTGTACTTCTATTGGATATTCACCAAATCTATCAATTAAATCATCTTGAACTTCTATATATTGATCCTCATTTTCAAATTGATGGATTCGTTTATAAATTTCAACCTTTTGTTTGGGATCAGTAATATAATCCGCTGGCAAATAAGCTTCCAAATCAAGATTAAGTTCAGCATCAGTTTTAACTTTAATCTCTTTACCACGTTTCTTAGCTACAGCATCATTTAACATCTGTGTATACAAATCATATCCAACAGAATCAATAAAACCATGTTGTTGCTTACCTAACAGATTTCCAGCTCCACGAATTGATAAATCTCTCATCGCAATTTTAAATCCTGAGCCCAACTCTGTGAAATCTTTAATAGCTTCCAGACGTTTTTCAGCAACCTCTGTTAACACTTTGTTAGGTTGATACATAAAGTAAGCATATGCAATGCGATTTGATCGTCCAACGCGTCCTCTTAATTGATACAATTGTGATAATCCCATTCTGTCCGCATTATCAACAAATAATGTATTCACGTTAGGAATATCAACACCAGTTTCAATAATTGTTGTTGTGACTAAAACATCATACTCACCATCGATAAAATCTATCAAAATATTTTCTAGTTGCGTTTCGGTCATTCTTCCGTGAATATAAGCTACTTTAGCTTCAGGTACTAAACTTTCTAATTCACTAGCAACTTTTTCAATATCATCAACTCGATTATGCAGATAGAAAACCTGTCCCCCACGCTCTATTTCACGCTTAATTCCATCTACAATTACCCCATAATTTTTTTCAATAACGTAAGTTTGTATTGGATAACGATTCATGGGTGCTGTTTCAATAACTGATAAATCACGTACACCTAACATAGACATATTTAACGTTCTTGGAATAGGTGTAGCTGTTAATGTTAAAACATCTACACTTGTCTTCAATTCTTTTAATCGTTCCTTATGTTTAACTCCAAAACGTTGTTCCTCATCAATAATTAATAACCCTAAATCTGCAAATTTTACATCTTTTGACAATAACCTATGTGTTCCAACAACAATATCCAACTTGCCTGTTTCTAAATTTTCAATAGTCTCTTTAATTTCCTTGGCTGTATTAAATCTAGATAAGATACCAATCTCAACAGGGAAATTTTCAAAACGTTGTTCCATTGTTTCGTAATGTTGTTGAGCCAAAACTGTCGTTGGCGCCAAGAAAGCAACTTGTTTACCATCTTGAACCGCTTTAAAAGCCGCTCTTAACGCCACTTCTGTTTTACCATAACCAACATCACCGATTAATAATCGATCCATTGGCTTGGTCTTTTCCATATCTTGTTTAATTTCTTTAGCACTCCGCAGTTGATCTGGTGTTTCTGTATATGGAAATGCATCTTCGAACTCTTTTTGATAGCTATCATCAGGAGTAAATGCGTATCCCTTTTCAGCTTCACGTTTAGCATAAAGATCAACTAACTCATCAGCAATATCTTCAATTTTATTAGCAACACGGCGTTTAGTTTTAGCCCACTCAGAGCCACCTAATTTATTAACTCTAGGGGTTTTTGATTCTGAAGACACATATTTTTGTATCTTATCTAATTGAGATACCGGGATAAAAAGTTTCGCATCATCTTGATAGAGAATGGTCATATAATCATGATGATGTCCACCAACTTCTAAAGTTTGCATCCCCATATAGCGTCCAATCCCATGATTGACATGAACGACATAGTCACCCTTTTTCAACTCAGTATAACTTTTTAGTCGTTCTGCGTTATTCATAGTTAAACGTCTAGGCTGCTTTTTCTTCACGTTAGAAAACAATTCATTTTCGGTTAAAACAACGAGTTTATCTTTAGGAATTTCAAATCCTTCATTTAAGAAACCTTGGACCACTTGTGTAACTCCAACTTGAATTGCATTCTTATCTGTTATAATCGACTTAATTTCAAAATCATCTAATGTTTGAGAGACCTTTTCCAATCTTTCTCTATCATTAATCAAAAATACAACTGTTTGCTTTTGTTTTTCCCAACGTGAAACTTCAGTCTTCAAAAGTGGCATCTGTCCAAAGAACTTTTGAACAGCACGTGTCTTTATATCTACAAGTTGGGCAAACTTCATTCTGCCTAGTCCTTTTTGAAATAACGATAAGAAAATTCTAGGTTGTTTAATTTTCTTTTCTACACTTCTAAAATCATGACCTAATTTTAAATTATCAAACAAACTATTAGTACGTAGTCTATCCGTTAACCAATCAGCTTCAGAATATTCTAGGTTCTTTTGTTTCTCAGTTAAACGAGAATAGTCATCAAAGATTACTAACCCTTCATCACTCAAGTAATCAATTAAATTTGTACTTTGTGGATAGATATATTCAGCATATGGTAGATATTCAGCCTTTAAAAAACCATCTTTAAAATCAGCAATCATTTTTTGAATATTTTCAGTTAGTTTTTCTTCTTTTGTATTCTTTAATTTTGAAAATTGCTTATTATATTCTTTTTTTATTTTTTCACTAGCCAACTCTAGAACTTCTTTACTAGCAATAAAGTCAGTAGCTGGAATAATAGTTATTTGCTCCACATTTTCAATGCTTCTTTGAGTTGCGATATCAAAAGTTCTCATCGAATCGACTTCAATATCAAAGAAATCTATTCTATATGGATTATCTGCATCTAAAGGAAAAATATCAACGATAGATCCACGGATTGCAAAGTCCCCAGGTGCATTTACCATATTGGACCTAATATATCCCATTTCAAACAATTTCTTCTCTAGTTCGGCTAGGTCAACTTCCTTGCCAATCTCTAATTGAATTTCATGTTGTTTCCAGTACTCCACACTAGGTAAAAAACGTCTTACCCCAGCTACTGTAGTAATTACAATTACTGGATTTTCTGAAGTTAATGCAGTTAAGGCGCTTACTCTTTGAGCTCTGTATTCTGGAGAACTAGTTGCCATTTCTGCAACTAACATATCTTCTACTGGAAATAATTCAATTCTTGTATCTTCTATTATATTCTCTAAATCACTTTGTAATTGTTGCGCATGATATAAATCACTTTCCATAATTAATTGTGGTACTTTCTTATCTTTTAATAGTTTAGCTATCATCAATGTCTTGGAAGAACCTACCAATCCTGTCAACATATGCCGTCCATCAGTAGTTAAATTCTTTTCCCACTCTTTCAATTCCGAGACATTCAAAAAAGTATCTATTAATTCCATTAAATTAGATTCCTCACTTAACTAGTTAAATCTATTCATTGTATTCATAAAATCATCATTTTCTATCCAATCATCTATAGCAGCAATAGCTCTGGTTAATCCATCATTTAATTTTACTTCTTGTTCTTTAGTAAATCTGGACAATACCCAATCTACCACTGACATTTTTTGTGGATGATCAATCCCTACACGGACTCTCTTAAATTTTTCAGTCCCTACATGTGAAATAATAGACTTAATTCCATTATGTCCACCAGCAGATCCTTTTTGACGTAAACGTAAATGTCCAATTTCCAAATCCATATCATCATGGCAAATAATAATATCTTCAGTAGTTAAATTAAAATAATCCATCAATGGTCTGACTGCTCTACCAGATTCATTCATATAAGTTGTAGGTTTTATAACTATTATTTTTTCACCATTAATAAATAATTCAGCTATCAACGAATCAAATTTTTCTTTATTAAATTTTCCACCATGTTCTTCTACAAAGCGCTCTACTACCATAAATCCAACATTATGTCTTGTACCTTCATACTTTTTTCCTATATTACCTAGGCCTACAATCATTTTCATTTTTTTATATCTTCCTTTCAATTTTAGTAAAATAACTTTCATCATTTTCAAAGAATTTTTTATTTATATACGCAAAAAAACTGGCTAATTCATCATTACCCAGAAATCCATCATCAAATCTTTAGTCAAGTATAACATATTTTCTATTAAATCTTAGAAAATTTGTTTGAAAATAATATCACATTTTATGAAAAACGTGTTATACTAGGTTTGTAAAAAAAGCTTACTTATGAAAGGATGAAGAACTGTGTCAAAAACACAAAATCATCAAAAAGTTATTTTAATCGGTGACGGTGCTGTTGGATCTAGTTATGCTTATGCTATGGCTTTACAAGGTACTGCCGAAGAATTTGGTATCGTAGACGTTGTTAAAGAACGTACAGAAGGTGACGCTCTTGACTTATCCGATGCTACAGGTTTCACATTCCCTAAGAAGATCTATGCAGCAGAATACTCTGACTGCAAAGATGCAGATTTAGTTGTTATCACTGCTGGTGCTCCTCAAAAGCCAGGTGAAACTCGTTTAGATCTTGTAAACAAGAACTTGAAGATTTTATCTTCTATCGTAAAACCAGTTGTTGAATCTGGTTTCGACGGTATCTTCTTGGTTGCAGCTAACCCTGTAGATATCTTGACATATGCTACATGGAAATTCTCTGGATTCCCTAAAGAAAAAGTTATCGGTTCCGGTACTTCTTTAGATACAGCACGTTTACGTGTTGCTATGGCTGAAATGACAGGCATCAAGGATCCTCGTTCTATGCATGCTTACATCATGGGTGAACATGGTGACTCTGAATTTGCTGCATACTCTGCTGCTACAATCGGTGGTCGTCCATTCTTAGACTGGGCAAAAGAACATGGCGTTTCTAAAGAAGATTTAGATAAGATGGAAGATGACGTTCGTAACAAAGCTTACGAAATCATCAACAAGAAAGGTGCTACATTCTACGGTGTTGCTGCTGCTCTTGCACGTATTTCTAAAGCTATTTTACGTGACGAAAATGCTGTATTACCAGTTTCTGCATACATGGAAGGTCAATATGGTTTAAACGATATCTTTATCGGTACTCCAGCCGTTGTTAACGGTACTGGTTTACATGAAGTTATCGAAGTACCTTTGAATGAAGAAGAAAGCAAGAAGATGACAGAATCTGCTGCTACTTTGAAGAAGGTTCTTACAGATGGCTTAAAGGCTCTTGAAGAAAACAAGTAATAAGAAAGCTAATTACAAGTTTCTAGAGATTGGATTATATCCAATCTCTTTTTTGTTCTAAGAATAATTCTTTGTTAAATTAAACACTTCACTTATAAAATAAGAATTTTTTCTTTATTTTCTCCTCTATCATTAATCTTATATCTATGTTATTATTAATTAGCATATTTTATATTTTAAGGAAGAATTACTAATGATATTAAAATCTTTAATCCAAACTAAGGACGAATTAGTTACAGTTCAAGAAGATATATCTCTAGCTGAAGCCCTAGATATTTTAGAAGATACCGGATTTCGTTGTGTCCCTATTCTCGATAAAACAGGTAAGATTTTTAGAGGTAACATCTACAAAATGCACATATATCGTCATAAATCTCGCGGTGGTGATATGACTCTGCCCGTCACTTATCTATTAAAAAATGCTACAAAATTCATCTCTATCAACGCTGCATTTTTTAATATATTTTTCACTATTAAGGATCTACCATACATTACAGTTTTAGATGAAAATAATTACTTTTTTGGTATCTTAACCCATAATCGTCTATTAAAAATGTTATCTCGTTCTTGGAATGTTGAGCTCGGAAGCTATGTTCTTACAGTTCTTTCAAAAGGTGAACGTGGTGATTTGGTAGATATTGCAAAAACTATTACCCAATATTCTGAAATAGCTAGCTGTATTTCTTTAGGGTTTCGTAAAAAAGATAATTTACATCGGACTTTATTCACTCTACCATCTGGAATTGAAGAAAAACGTCTAAACAGGATTGTTACTAAATTAAAGCGTAGAGGGTTCGAAATTGAAGAAATTGAAGATTTAAGTAAGATTTAAGTATTAAGTTGTCTACTGGATGACTTAATACTTTTTTTATTTTTTGTCTTGTATTTTATTTTCATTTGTGTATAATTAACATTAAATTAAACATCGGTTATAAAACACTATGAAAAAGAAGAGTAACTTTATTAAATACTTCAGAGAATCTCTGGTTGGTGAAAAGAGATAGTTACTAATAAAGCGAATATCACTTTGAGTGCCATAATGAATTTTAGTAGTTATTGGTGGGTTAGCCCATTACAGCTATGTGTAGTTAAAAAACAGCTACATACCGAGTTTATGAGTGCGAGTTCATAATGAATATAAGGTGGTATCACGCTAAGCGTCCTTTAGTCTCTACTAGACTAAAGGACTTTTTTATTTTATAGCCAAATACTTTAGAGAAATGAGGATTGAATTATGAAATTTACAGTTGTTGGTGCAGGTGCAATGGGACTTAGATATGGTGTATTACTTCAACAAGCAGGGAATGAAGTTGAATTTGTAGATGCTTGGGAACCACATGTTAATAAAATGAAAGAACAAGGTGGCGTTTATGTTACTAGAGATAAGGAAAATCGTCATTTAGTTCCTGTCAAAGTATATACCCCAGAAGAATATCATAATACAGACTCTGATGTTGTTATTTTCTTCCTAAAACAAATGCAACTTGGTGAAATGCTTGAAAGATGTTCCCATTTCTTTACAGACAAACAATATGCTTTGACTGGCATGAACGGTATGGGTCATATTGAAAAACTACTAAAATACTTTAAACCTGAAAAAGTTTTAGCAGGTACTGCCCTTGTTGCAACAATTCTAAAAGCACCTGGAGAAGTAGATTTCGTTGGTAAGCCTGGAGCTGGATCTATGAATTTAGCTAACTACACAGAGAAACCTGATGAAATGACACATAAAGTTGTAGCTGAATTAGAAAAAGCCAATATAAATCCTACTTTGACTACAAACTTCAGAGGTACTCTTATGGCTAAAGTTGTATTTAACTCAGTGGTCAATACGTTATGTACTTTATTTGAAATAACTATGGGAGAATATGCTAATTTCGAAAAGGCAGATGAACTATCCCGTGCATTAATTGACGAAGCTTATGACGTTTGTGAGCGCGATGGCGTAAAAATGCTACAAACTAGAGAAGAAGAATTGGCTACTGTCAACTATGTAAGTAAAGTTGCTAATCCACTCCATTATCCTTCAATGTATCAAGATATGAGTAAAAATCGCCCTACTGAAGTAGATTACATCAACGGATATTTAGTAAAACTTGGACGTAAACATAATTACGAAGCTAAAACACATGCCTTCTTAACAAACTTAGTTCATCTAGCAGAACATACTCGTCAAGAAAGATTACGTGAAAAATAATTAATAATTAAAAAAAGTGTATCTCAATCCAATTTCAACTCGGATAAGAGATACACTTTTTATATTATCTTATTTTACTCTTGCCAAGAAATACTTCTTCTTACCACGTCTAACGATTACAAATTTACCATCAAATTCTGCAGATGGATCAATTGTGAATTCTAAATCTTGAATTCTATCTCCGTTAATTCTAATTGCACCATTTGTTACGTCTTCACGAGCTTGACGCTTGGAACTTTCAATTCCAGTATCTACAAGCCATTCAACGATGTTTTTAGGTTCAGCAGTTACTTCTACACTTGGCATGTTCTTAAATCCTTGTTCAATTTCACTTGCTGTTAAGTCTTTAACTTCACCAGAGAATAATGCTGCAGAAATGTGTTCAGCTTCCTTAACTGCTTCTTTTCCGTGTACAAATTCTACAGTTTCTTCTGCTAATCTTCTTTGAGCTTCACGTTTTTCTGGTTGAGTCTTAACTTTTTCTTCTAAGTCAGCAATTTCTTCTTGAGATAAGAATGTAAAGTACTTCAAGTATTTAATAACATCTCTATCATCTTGGTTTAACCAGAATTGGTAGAATTCATAAGGTGTTGTCTTTTCAGGATCCAACCATACTGCTCCACCAGCTGTTTTACCAAATTTAGTTCCATCAGCTTTTAACATTAATGGGATAGTCAATGCATAAGCTTCAGCCTCGCTACCTTCCATCTTATGAATTAAATCTATACCAGATGTAATATTTCCCCATTGATCAGCTCCACCAATTTGAAGTTGAACATCATTATTCTTCCATAAATGATGGAAGTCAATAGATTGAAGAATTTGGTATGTAAATTCAGTAAATGAAATACCTACTTCTAAACGACTTGCAACAACTTCTTTATTAAGCATTGTATTTACATTAAATAACTTACCATAGTCACGTAAGAAACCTAATAAATCAATTTTAGAAAGCCAATCACGGTTGTTCACAATTGTGATATTATCCTTTCCAAACAAATGCTTCATTTGCTTAGTTAAAGCTTCTTCATTATGGTGAACTTGTTCCATTGTTTGTAGTACACGTTCAGATTTTTTACCTGAAGGATCACCAATTGAACCTGTACCCCCACCAATGATGATATGTGCTCGATGTCCAGCTTCTTGGAATCTCTTTAACATCATAAATGGAATTAAATGACCGATATGAAGGCTATCTCCAGTTGGATCGACCCCACAGTATAAACCTACTGACTTTTTATCTAATAATTTTCTTAACCCTTCTTCATCAGAAACTTGGTTAATCGCACCACGCCATGCTAATTCATCTAAAATATTCATTAGATACACTCCATTCTTTTGATAATAAAAAAGTCCCTAACGTTAATAATAACATTAGGGACGAAAAATTATTTCCGCGTTACCACCCAGATTGCTTAAAAAGCCACTCTGTCATCTTTATCGGAATGACCCGGACAAGCTCCATAGTGTAATTCGATTGATAGTTTATCTTGATTCGCAGCACCATCAAGTCTCTTAAAAATTGACTATCAAATCTACTAATCTACTTCATCGCTTTAATATGTCATTAATAATATGATAACTTTCATATAAAGTCAATAGCTAATCAGCTATCTTAGCTTGGCATTCTGGACATAATCCATAGACCTCATATTGACTATTAAAGACTTTAAAGCCTGTTTTCTCAGCCGCATCTTTTTCTAATTTTACATATTCATCATTAGGCACATCGATAATTTTATTACAGTTTACACAAATAACGTGATAGTGTGGTTCTGCAAAATAATCATATCGCATATGTCCTTCGTTGTCTGGCGTTACTTCAATAATTAACTTTCTGTCCATAAATAACTCTAATGTATTATAAACAGTTGCCAAACTTACGCTAAAGCCATTTTCCTTAACATATGAATAGATCATTTCAATTGAAGGATGCTCCTTAGATGACATTAAGTATGCTAAAATTACTTGTCTTTGTGGAGTATTCTTAATATGACGCTTCTTTAATTTTTCTGCAGCCATCATTAATTGTTCCTGGTTATTCATAAGGTTTCCTCCTCCACTTTATAACTTTTATAAACTAATTTCTCTAACATTATTATGATACAAAAATCAAATTATGTCTAGCAATATATTGTATTAAATTTTTAATAACTATTTAAAATATCTTGCACTTTTAATATCAATGTTTTTAATATATCCGCCACTACACCAGGTAAAAGACGGTTTAAATTTCCTAGCCAAAAAAGACGTACTTCCATTAGTAATAAGCACAACATGAAACCCATCACTAAATATTCACTTAATTGACCAGTTTTATAAAATGCAAATTTTCCACCAAATGACGAACCTGATTTTGTAAAAGGATATAACCACTTAACGCCTCTTTGAGAAAAACTATCCTCTAACAAATGAAGTAAATATCCTAACATTAACCAAAACACAATATCTTCAATCCTATCCGTCAAATATTGTTTTTGGATAAATTTGACTATTATACCTATCAAGATAAATCCTAGCAAAGAATGTGTAATACCGCGATGACCAAAAGCTTTATTAGTTACACCACTTACCATTTTATGCCTCTTTCCAAGATAAGAACTTGGATGATCAATATCTGGTAATAAACTTCCTACTGCTAATACTCCAACATTTACGAGTGTTAATTCATTTGTCAACGACATCAAGGGTAATCCTAATGCTAAAGTTGTTGTAATATGAGTCTTCGCCTGCATTATTATTCCTCTTCAATGTACTTTTATTTAGAAATCCTTTCTATAACTTATCTTACTTTTTCCATAATTGCTAGATATTTTTACTTGGAATGGTATTTGTTCTTGCAATTCTTTAACATGACTGATAATCCCTATCATTCTATTTTTTCCTTCAATCGTCTGCAAGGCTTCCAATGCTATCTGCAATGCATCGCTATCCAAGGAACCAAATCCTTCGTCTACAAATAAAGCATCCACAAATATTCCACCAGCATTAGCCTGGATAACCTCACCTAAAGCTAGTGCTAGAGCTAAAGCAGCAATAAAACTTTCACCACCTGATAAAGTTTGAACTGGTCTAACTTTCCCAGCGTTATCATCGTATATATTAATCTCTAATCCTGTATTACTACTATAACTACCTTTTTCATCTTTTATTTGGAAACTATATCTTCCTTGAGTTAATTCTTTCAAACGTCCATTAGCAACATTTAACACTCTTTGAAGGTACATTTGTAACACATATCTTTCCAAACTCAACTTAGTAGCACTTTTACCAGTCATTACATCTGATAATTGTTTCCATTCTGCCATTAACTTATAATTTCCTTTTTGTTCTTGCAGTAATTGTTCTACTTCTTGCTTTATTTTTTGTATATGGTTAATTCCCGTTGTAATATCACTAAATTCTGCTTGGAATGTTAGAAGTTCTTTTCTTTTATCAGCAATCACACTATTACGTTCAACTAAATTTGGCATTTCTCTATTATTAATTGTTTTGTCCAATTCCGATATTTTTGTTTTTACTATTAATATTTGTTTTTCATAACTATTAATTTCATTATTAATAGAATCTAATCGTGCTAGATCCTTAGCTAAGGAAGCTATTTCTTCTAAATTAATTTCACTATTTTCCATTAATGTAGTTATTTCTTTATTAATTTTACTTAACCCTTTTTTCTTACTTTCTAATTCTTGGTCATTGCTATCAATATCAGCTTGAACTTTAATTAATTCTGCTTTAGTATCTTGAAGTTCTTTAGTAATTTTATCCTTACTTGCTTGATAATCTTCTACTCTATTTTTAGCATCTGTAATATATTCTTCAACCTGTTTTACATCATTAAATTCAGGATTCAACTGCTTTTTTTGTTCTTGTAAAGTAGTTTCAGTCATTTTTAAGCGATAATATACATCGTCATATTGTTCTTTTAATTTATCTTTTTCTTTCTCTAAATTAGCTATTTCATTTTTTATTAATTGACTGTCACCTTTTAACTTTTCTCTCAAGCTAACTTTATTTTCAAGATCTTTTGCTTTTTTCTGATACTCATCATTTTTAATCTGAAATATTTCTTGTAGTTCTAATAAAGAATGTTTTTCCCCTAGTTCAAAATCAAGTAATATTTTATCTATGCTTTCTTTTTTATTTTGTTCTAATTCTGTTATTTCGTCTGTTATAGATGTTAGTCTTAACTTAAATTCTTTTGCTTTAGATCTTTCAATTTCAGCTTTCTTATTCGCTAATTTTACATCCTCCTCAGTTACTTGTTCCAATTCATCTATTTTAGCTGGTAATGGATGTTCTTTGGATCCGCATACTGGACAAGGTTCTCCTGGTGCTAATTGTTTAGCAAGAAAGTAAATTTGATTTTTTATCCACAAAGTATTTAACTTTTCTTCAGTATCTGTACTTTCTTGTACTAATTCTTCCTGTTCTTGATATTTCTTTTCTAATTTTTCTTTTTGTAATTTCTTTGATTCAATCTCACTATCTAAATGATCTACTAAATCTATTTTTTCGCTCAGTCTAGTTAATTTATTATTCTCATTAACCAACTCAACTTGTTTCTCATCTAAATTTTCTAACTTAGCTAGTTCTTTTTCTAAATCATTATAGCTTACTTTTTGTTTTTCTAGTTCTTTTACTGAATTATCAAGCCTATTTTTAGTATCTTGATGATTCTTATCCAAATTATCCAATTTTTCTTGATTTACTTTTACATCTTGATAAATTGGTAATTTCACTTCTAATGTTGAAATCTTATTTTTTAGATTCTTAATATTTTCTTGTTGCTTTTCTAGCTCTTGGGCTTCTATTTTTGCAGATTCATGTTTTTGAATTAAAAATTTACTTTCTTGATTTAGTAATACCAATTTGTCACTTTTTTCTTTTATCTGTAATTCTAAATCAGTTTTATTGTTAAATATTTGTTGATTTTTTTGATACCAAGCCAATTTATAAGCGTAAATTTTCTTTAATTCAATCTTATCTTGATTATTTTCTAGAGATTGTAGTTTATGTATATTGTCCTCTTTTTGCTTAATACTATCTGCTAATACTTTTTCATTTTGATAAGTCTCAACCAAGTTATCAAGTTGCTTTTGACTAATAGTTATATCGTTATTTACTTTTTCTTGTTTTTTCTTTTTTTCTTCAATTTGGTTATTAACTTTAACTATCCATTCTTCGTCATTAATTTCATCATTATCTTCAATTTCTACTTGTTGTCGGATTGTTTGTATTTGTGTTGTTAACTTTTCATTTTCACTTTCATTGATTTTTGCTTGTTCTTGGATTTTCTCTGTCCATTTTTGATATAGACTCGTTCCAAATAATTTTCTTAATATCTTTTCTCTATCAGCACTATTAGCATTCAAGAAATTTCTGAATTTTCCTTGTGGTAATAAAACTATTTGTGTAAACTGCTGTGCATCCAAGCCGATTAAGTCACGTAAAAATTTATCTGCCTGATTTTTTTTAGTAATCTCGATATTTTCTTGTTCTTTATTGATATATTTTACTTTTACAGAAGCCTCAACATCTCTAGTTCCATTTCCTCTCTTTTTAGCTAAATTCATTTTGGGGCTACGAATAACTGTGTACTTTATTCCATTATGCTCAAATACAAATGTCACTTCAGTTGCATCATTAGGTGTAGCAAAATCAGATCTCATCTGCTTAGCGTCTCTTTCATCACCAGAAGTATGATCGAATAAAGCAAAACTCATAGCATCAAAAATGGTTGTTTTCCCACTACCTGTTTTTCCACTGATTAAAAATAAAGGTGTATTATCAAACTCTGTAAAATTCATTGTTTCATCAATATATGGTCCAAAGTACTTCATTCTTAACTTTAATGGTTTCATTTTTTATTCACATCCTTTAATGCATTTTCTACCCATTTTTGCTGATTTGAAGTTAATTTCTCACCTGTAACTTCAGTAAAAAAGTCACTAACTAATTTCATGGGATCAGTTAAATCTCTTTCTTTATTCTCTTCTACTTTCAGCTCTTGAATTTCACCAATACGCCTCAATTCTAAGATCTTAGGATAGTAATTTCTTAATTTATTAATCACATCTGGAATAACCTTAGTGTCAGTCAATCTAATGGCATAATAGTCTTCTTTAGAATACTTTTCATATACCGATGGAGAAATTAAATTGTCAAATGAATCTTCTAATACATTTATTTCATGAACTGGAACTAATGGAACAAATTTAGGTGCTATTTTTTCAGTATTTACAATCCAAACACCCTTTTGAGATGTCGCTTCTGACACTGAAAATTTTACAGGTGACCCACTATATTTTATAGTCTCTGCTTGACTTGCTCTTGAATCATGTAAATGTCCTAGCGCAACATAGTCAAAATCATTCAAATAAGAAGTTGGAATGGCGTCTAAACCACCAACCATAACATTAGTCTCAGAGTCAGTTTGTGTACTTCCAGCAGCAAAAAAATGTGCAACCAACACATGTTTCATGTTAGGTTTAAACTTTTCTTTTATTTTTTCTACAATAAGTTGCATCGCTTCTTGAACATTTTTCAAATTTTGTCTGTCAAAATAATTTCTTACCTCTTGTGGTTCAAAATATGGTAAGAGAAAAAATTGTGTGTCTTCTATTTCTACTGGTTCAAATGCTCCAGAAATTTTTGTATTTAAAAATAAATTTGTAGCTTTAAACCATTCACTACCAGTATTTAATCTTGTTGCTGAATCATGGTTCCCACTTATAACTAATAAAGGATACTTGTCAACCAGATTTAGCCTCTTTAATTTTTCATTTACACTTTTTACTGCTTCTTCACTTGGTAATGATCTATCATATAAATCACCAGCTATAATAATTGCATCAACTTTTTCTTCCTCTGCAATTCTTTCAATTTGTTTAAACGCGTCATCTTCTTCATAATTCAAGTCAAAATTGTGTAGTTTTTTTCCTATATGCCAGTCTGCAGTATGTAAAAATTTCATATTACCCCTCCGAACATAAGTTTTATATTAATTTTACCATATTTTAGTAATAATAAAAAAAGTAGTAGTTAATTTAATTTTTTACACACTACTTTTAATCCTAAAAAATCTCTTTAATTTTTCTCGTAACAACTTCTTATATTAAGTAATATCTTCGTAAAATAACCAAAGTTTTATCAATTTTTCGATTTTTATGAATAATTTCTGGATATTTTTTACTTTTTTTGTTACATTTTTCAGTACTTTATATTTTTTTGTAATTCCCATTATATCAACATTTAGATCATTAAATAGTCTAAAATATTACAAAATATTACATAATCATCGAAAAAAGTAATTTATATGCTATATGCCTGTTATATTATTTTTTTATACTTATAAATGTTGATACATAGGAGAACTTATTCAAGTCATTAAGCTATGTATATTATTCTAAGGTTTAGATTTTAAATAAGAATTTTTTACAGGAGTGAATATTTTATATGAAAAAAACAGCAGTTATCGCATCAGCCGCAGCATTAACAGGTGTCTTTGCTTCCGCAGCAGTTGCAAACGCAGATACAGTTACAGTTAAATCAGGTGATACAGTTTCAAAGCTTGCTAAAGATTACAACACAACTGTTGACGCTATTGTTAACACAAACAAATTATCAAATGCTAACTTAATCTTCGTTGGTCAAAAACTTGAAATTGGTGAAACTACTCAAGCTGATAACAACCAACAAGCTGCTCAAGGTCAACAAAGTCAACAAGCTGCTCAAAGTCAACAAGTTGCCCCAGCTACAAGTTCGCAACAAGCTACTACAAACTACAATACAAATTCTAATTACACATCCAATGTTTCTGGTAACGAACAAGCTGCTAAGGAATGGATTGCTGCTCGTGAATCTGGTGGCAATTATGGTGCTCGTAATGGTCAATACATTGGTAGATATCAATTATCTGCTTCTTACTTAGGTGGAGATTACTCCCCTGCTAACCAAGAACGTGTTGCAGATCAATACGTAGCTAGTCGTTATGGTTCTTGGTCAGCTGCTCAATCTCACTGGTTATCTAATGGCTGGTACTAAGATTTAGCCACAATTACTATATTGAAATTAATTTTTAAGTCTCAATCCTAGATTGGGACTTTTTATTTTGCCAAAAATCAGCATAACAAAAAGGCATCAACATTTATTCCAATGTCGACGCCTAAGGAGATTCTTATAATAAATTTAGATTGGCTAATTGATTTTAATTAAACTTCTACGCCATATTCTTCAAAATATGCTGTTAAAGGTTTTAATTCAGCACCGTCATAACTTGCGAAGAAATCTTCTACTGTCTTTTCAGCATGTGTTGCTTGGTAACCAGCAGAAATTGTTTCAACAAATTTACCATCTTCAATATGCAATTCTAGTTCTTCTACTGGAATTCCACGCTTATCAGTAATCTTAGCATCAATTAATACTGGACGACCAGCCTTTGTAGTAGCTAATGCTTCGTCAAATGCTGCAGGAAGTTCTTCGAGCGTCTTCACTGTAATTCCCTTTACACCCATTCCTTCTGCAATTTTAGCATAGTCAGCATCTACTAAATCAATACCAGAATGATTCATTTCAAAAATGTCATCTTGTTCTGATTTAATAAAGTTTAGTGTTTGGTTAGAAGTTACAATGTTGATCACTGGCAAATTGTATTTAACTTCAGTCAATAAGTCTTGCATAACCATTGAGAAAGCTCCGTCACCAGAAATATTGAATACTTGGCGATCTGGATAAGCTAATTGACCAGCAATAGCTGCAGGTACTCCATATCCCATAGTTGCAAATAATGCAGAAATAGTCCACTTTTTATCACCCTTAAAGTTTAAGAAACGGAAACTATTAATAATATTGTCACCTGTATCAATTCCGAAAACAGCGTTATCTTCAGCGATACGATTAATTTCACGGTACACTTGTTCAAATGAAAGTGGACCTTCTTCACTATGCATTAATTTGTTAAGATATTCTTTCCAGTCTTTCATAGCTGCAACACTTGCTTTAAAGAATGCACTTTCTGGAGCAGTTTCACTTCTTTCTAAAGCTTTTGCCAAGAATTCTCCTGAATCTGACCAAATTCCTAGATCTAAGAAATGATGTCTACCAAAATGTGATCTATCATTATCAATTTGTACAAACTTAAAGTCATGTGTACGATATACTAAGTTAGCGAATGGGAAATCTGCACCTAAAGCAATTACCAAATCTGCTGTTGCAAATGCTTCATCTGCAGCTTTAGAAGCAGCACGGTTTAATGTACCTAAATTACCTTCGTAGTCATCAGGAACAGAACCTTTTGCTAAACCTGTAATTGTTACCGGAATTTGTAATTTTCTAGATAATTCTATTAACTTATCAGCATTTTCTTTAATACCTGAACCCACATGGAAAATAGGACGTTTAGCATTCTTAACTAATTCTAAGAATTTATCAACTTCTTCATCTGTTGGTGCTGGCTTAGGTTCAGCTTTATCTAGAATTGTAGTAGATGCATAGTCTACATCTGGAATTTCTACATATCCAAAATCGTTAGGAATTACAACTACTGCTACACCTTTATTCTTATAAGCTTCACGAATTGCTTTATCAACAACATAAGGTAAGCTTTCTGGTGTCATTACAATACGATCATATACTGCTACATCTTGAAACATTGGAACTTCTGGAAATTCTTGGAAATAATCATAGTTCATATTAGTATGTGGAACTTGTCCTACTAATGCCAAAACAGGTGCATGATCTTCTTTAGCATCATACAAGCCATTTAACAAATTAACTGCACCAGGTCCAGCAGAACCAAAAGTTACACCTATTTGTCCTGTTAATTTTGCGTGAGCAGCTGCAGCTAAAGCACCTACTTGTTCATGTCTAACTTGAACATAATTGATATTTTCTTTTTCAATATCTAGCGCTTTCATTGTTGAGTTAAAAGAACCTCCTGGATAACCATAAACATCCTTAACTCCCCATGCTTCTAAAACTTTTAACATAGCAACACTTGCTGCAATTTTCTTTTCAGTCATAAATAGAACCTCCATAAAACAAATCTAAATTATACATTGCAAACGTTTTCTTTCGATTACGTTTTATAGTGTACTACTTACTTACTTTTGGTGCAAGTGTTTTGTGCAACTTTTTTTATTTTAATTTATATTCATTAGGATCAGCGTCTAGAGGTCTATATTCATCCATTTGACTATCACGATAATCCCACCATTCATTTTCATATCCAACAAAGCCCGCTTCAAGCATCGCATCATTTAAGATCTTATAATTTTTCTCTTGTTCAGGGGTTCTTGGTGATTTTCTAGCAGCCATTTCAGAGAAATCATCAAATCCAGTTTGCATCTCTACTTCATTTCCTAACTTATCAGTTAAAGTTAAGTCAAATGTAACACCTTTTTGATGGCTGAAATTTGGATTAGGTTCAGCAACGAATCTAGGATCAGGGTAAACTTCAAATAATCTTTTCTGAGATTTTACAGGACGATAAGCATCCCATACTTTCAATCTATATCCTTGTTTCTTTACAATTGCACTTGCTTCAGCTAGTTTGTATGCGGTTCCAGTTCTGGCTATAGCAGTAGTAAAATCATAAATTACTTTACCTGTAAAATTATCTTCTGTCGCATATTTTAGATCAACAATAATATCTGGATCTAATTTCTGAATATTAGTAAATCCTGTTAATTTTTTATCCATTTAAATCACCTCTACTTAGATTATAACTTACATCATTATCGTCTAAAATAATATTTTATTATCCAAATGTTGACACTGTGTCACCATAGTGATATTATTAATCTAAAGTTGACACCGTGTCACTATTTAATCAGTAAGGGAATGATTTTTATGCCAACAACAACTTTTGAAAATTTACCTGATGCAAAGAAGAAGACAATTATTGCTGCCCTACTTAAAGAATTCTCTCAATCACCTTTAAGTAAGGCACAAGTTGCCCCTATCGTTAAAGAGGCTCAAATTGCTAGAGGGGCTTTTTATAAATATTTTGTTGATTTAACTGATGCCTATACATATCTATATGGACAAGCTGTGAAAGATATTCATATTAATATTTCTCATACATCAGTTAAAACAGCTCAAGATTATGTTAACCAAGTACGCGAGTTCTTAACTAAATCACAAAATAGTTCTTACTATAATTTAATTAAGATGCATACACTGTATAATGAACATTTTCTTTCAGCTAATTTACCTAAGCAGATGCCTGCAAATATTTGGGCTATTGCTGAATTATGTCATGCTACTATTCGTGATTGTTTAGTTGATCCTAACAAACAAGAAGAATATATAGCTAACTTAGAAACAATTCTTACTAAAATTATTTCTTAAAGAAAGGATGTACCTACAATGTTTCTAGCTTTAAAAGAAATTAAACACGAAAAATTACGATATGGGCTCATTATTGCAATGATTGTTCTCATTAGTTATTTAATCTTTATTCTCACAAGTTTAGCATTGGGATTAGCTCAAGAAAATACTGCAGCAATTGATGGCTGGAAAATCAGAAGTGCTGTTCTTAATAAAGATTCTGATGTTAGTTTACGTCAATCTTTGTTAACCACAGATCAAGTAAATAAACTTACTAAAGATAAAAATAATGCCGTAATTGCTGAAACTTCTATAGTTGCTAAAACTAAAGGAAAAGCTAAACAAGCTTCAACTTTTATTGGATTAGACAATTCTCAATTTATTAGTAAAGATTTAAAACTCACTAGTGGTCATAAACCTGAAAATGATAGACAAGTTGTTGTAGATGATTCTTTCAAACAATATGGTTACAAGCTAAATGATAAGCTCACAATTAATTCTGATAGTACTGCTTACACTATTGTGGGATTTACTCATAATGCAAAATTAAATATCTCACCTATTGTATATGGTACGATCCCTACTTGGCAAAAACTACGTGGCATGGGTAATGCTTTTGGCGGAAGTGCTGTAGTTTCCAAGCAAGCAAATATTGACAATAGCGATAAAAATCTTAAAGTCTATACTGTTACTCAAGTTATTAATAAATTACCTGGATACACTGCTCAAAATTCTACCTTTATCTTTATGATTGGTTTCTTAATGATTATTTCATTAATAATTATTGCAGTATTTTTATACATTATTACAATTCAAAAACTCGGTAATTATGCTGTCTTAAGAGCACAAGGTAGTCCTGCTAAACTTTTGGTTGGCGCAACTTTTTCACAATCTCTACTGCTTACAATTATTGGATTAGTAATCAGTCTTATACTAACTGCTGCAACAGCTTTATCGATACCTTCTTCTGTTCCGATGGCATTTAACATTAATTTTATGACCATTGTTTCTATCGGCTTGATATTTATGGCAATTTTGGGTTCACTCATTCCAGTACGTATTGTATTAAAAGTTGATCCTGTTTCTGTAATTGGAGGTTAAATTATGCCAGTAATTGAATTAACTAATATTAATAAATATTTCGGTAAAGATACTGCTAGAGTACACGTTTTACGTAACTTGAATTTTCAAGCCAATCGTGGCGAATTAATCTTGATTTTAGGTCCATCGGGTTCAGGAAAAAGTACTTTCCTAACCATAGCAGGTGGATTACAATCAGCTGATTCTGGAAAAGTTACTATTAATGGAAAAGATGTAAGCAATCTTTCATCTAAACAACGCGATGCTTTACGATTAAATCAAATAGGATTTGTCTTACAAGCTTATAACCTCGTTCCTTACTTAACTGTCAAAGAACAATTTAGCTTTGTTAATAAAATAAAGAAAAATAATAATCTTTCTGATGTAGAATTAGAAAAACTGCTAAAAACATTGGGAATTTATGAACTTAAGAATAAATATCCTGATCAACTTTCTGGAGGTCAAAAACAAAGAGTTGCTATTGCTAGAGCTCTGTACGCTAATCCAGAAATTATACTAGCTGATGAACCAACAGCTGCTCTAGATAGCGAAAAAGTTAAAGAAGTTGGTAGTTTACTGTCTGATTTAGCTCATAAGCAAGACAAAGCTATTATTGTAGTAACTCATGACATCAGATTAGAAAATTATGCTGATAAAGTATATCATTTAGATGATGGAATTTTGAAAGAAAGTAAATAATATTTGAACGATTACTAGTATTAATCGGTTAAAAAAACTAGTATTTCTAGTCTACAAAATAATCCGGCCCAAAATTTTGAGCCGGATTATTTTTGTATTTTATATTTGAAACACGAAAAATTGCTACATATCAGTAATATTCAAACTAAAAAGGATGTTATTTATATTATATCATCTCATATAATTCTGGATTAATTCTATCCATCAATGGTGTAAGTTCCTTAACTGCAAAGATATCCAATCTATGCATCGCCCTAGAACAGATTGTATAAACTAGTTGACGCTCGTTTTCATCATGATAATTTTCTCGACTGGCATTCCACATAATAATCGCATCAAATTCCAGTCCCTTTGCTAAAAATGACGGCACTACAATTGTTCCTGGTACAAGTCGTTGATTTTCAGTCTTAATTAAAGTAACTTGAGCACCTTTATTCTTCAATTTTTCAGTTAATTTTTCACACTCAGATAAAGATTTCCCAATAATGGCCGTAGTCATCTTATCTGCATCGTTTCTATGCAATTGCATAACTACATTATTTATCAGTTTTTCCTCATCATTATCAATTGTAATAGTTGGTAACGGTCCCTTACGAGCAAAAGATGTAACTTTTTCTCCATTCACTAATACTTCTTTAGTAAAATCTGTTATTTGTTGAGTTGAACGATATGATTGCGTCAATTGAATAACTTTTGTTTTATCTTTATCAAACATTGTTCCTAGCTCATCCAACAGTGTATGACTGTTTTCTTTCGTGAAAATAGCCTGATTTAAATCACCTAACATTGTAAATTTAGCACGTGGAAAACCAAATTTTAAATATGCTAACTGATATGCTGTATAATCTTGAATTTCATCAATAAAAACATGCTTAATATCTACTTCGCCACGTTTTCCTGTAATCAAGTCATATAAGTATAGGTAAATAGTTACATCTGCTATTGTTAACTTATGATTTTTCAAGTGATTGACCGTCATATCAACATCATTATTCCATTGATCTAGAGTTAAATCAAATTTTGATAAATCAACTAACTCTGGAATATTACGCATAAAATGAACAAATTGTTTATTAATACTCAAAAATCTATTACGTACAATCGCTCTTTGAACTGGACGTAATTGCTTCATAACATAACTGCGAGCTAAGAATTTAAGCTCTTGATCGCCATTAACAAAGTTACGTGGTTCATCACCATATAACTCATTAAGTTCTTCTCTACTTAAATCCTGTATCTGTTTTTGAACATTATCTTGTTTAGCTAGTTCTCCTACCTTACTATTTAAAATCTTAATAAGCTTTTCTTTAGTAGCAGACAAACGATTACGTAGATTGTAATTACTATTAAAACTATAGTAAATTTTCTTTATATCTTTTTTAGAGAAGAAGATTTCTCCATTATATTTTATATCTCTAAATCTCATTCCAGCAGTATTTAAATAATCACTATAATTAGTTGTCGCATTAAACATTGTTAAGCTACTTTTTAAAGCTGAAATTTTTCTTCTTAATGGCTGATTATCTTCATCAAATCTTTCTTGTAACGTCTCTACATGTATCTTAGGTAGACGACGTTGTGAATATTGATAGTAAGTCATTTGAACCATATTTTGTTCCCCTAATTCTGGTAGAACTTGATCAATATAGTCATTAAATAACTGGTTTGGTGAAAATAATACCACTTGACTCGAGCTCAAATTTCCACGATAACGATACAATAGATATGCTACTCTTTGTAATACAGCAGATGTTTTACCTGAACCTGCAGCACCTTGAACAAATAGCAAGTCAGACTTAGTATCTCTGATAATCTTATTTTGTTCTTTTTGAATCGTAGTAACAATGCTCTTCATCTTAATGTCAGAAGATTCGTCTAGAACTTCCAATAACATTTGATCCCCAACAGTTTCATCAGTGTCAAATAAAGTTATGATCTTGCCATCTTCTACCATAAACTGTCTTTTTAGAGTTAATACTGCTGTTTGTGGGCCATCAGGTGTATCATATGTTACTTCTCCTAATTTACCATCATAGTAAATACTAGAAATTGGAGCACGCCAATCATAAATCATAAAATGGTCTGGGGTATCCGCAAACGAACCTAATCCTATATAAATAGATTCCTGCTTACCATCATTCTCAGTGAAATCTATTCTAGCAAAGTACGGCTTTTTCTCTAACTTTTCAAGAACTTCTAATCTCTGTGTTGCATGTTGCCAACTATTTTCGCGTTCTTGTAAAAGTTGTTGCTGTTGTCTTACAGTTAGACCAGTTTCCATAATTCCAGCATAGGAGCCTGTTTTAATTCTGACATTATTTTTAAAATCATCCATAATGTCTTTTCTATCTTGTTCAACCTTATTAATCTCGGATTGATGTCTCTTTTCAGCTTGCTTTATTTTAGCAACAACATCATCCATATGTTTTTGTTCTAATTCTTTTTCAGTAAGAGCCATTTTTAACAACCCCTTTCAAATTATCAAAAAACTCATCATACTATTGTATCATTTTTAACTGTTTATAACAAATTTTAAATATTTTTTATAACTATTATCCTTTATTTAATTTATAAAAAAGTAAAAATCATTTAATTTAACCTACAAATAAATCACTCGAGCCTGTATAATAATGTATTGTAATAATACGAATACAGTGTTGAAGGCTAGGATGAATAATTTAATTCATTCTAGCCTTTATGTTATACTTGTATAGAAAAAATTTAAGATTAGAAGGTATTACTATGTCAGTTTCATTTTTAATTGTTACACTGGCAGCTTTTATCACACCTATGGTTTTAGCAAGATTCAAAGTATCTTTTCTTCCTACTTCAGTTGCTGAAATTATTATAGGTATTATTATTGGTAAAAGTTGTTTCAATTTAATTCATGCTGATACGCTCTTGAGTTGGTGTTCAACTTTCGGGGTTATACTATTAATGTTTTTAAGTGGTATGGAAATTAATTTTAGCTTATTTAAGAAGAATTCACATACCTTATCCCCGTTAGAAGCAAAAATGGCAGCTAATGAACCTAAAACTTCACCTGTTAGAGCTGCAACTTATGCGTACGCTTTTTCTTTAGTCGCATCGCTAATTTTAGCTCTGCTATTTAAAGTTACAGGCTTATTCTCAGATGTTGGTTTAGCTACTATTTTATTTAGTACTGTTTCTTTAGGAATTATGACTTCATTATTGAAAGAAAATGAGTTATTAAGCCGTCCATTCGGTCAAACTATCCTTTTATTCTCTGTATTAGGTGAAGTTATTCCTATGATTGCTTTAACTGCTTACTCCTCTATCTATGCAGGAAAAGGTGCAAGTTTGTGGTTGATTACATTGCTATTCATAGCTGCAGCGTTCTTATTCAATCGTTTCAGACACTTCTTCTCATTCTTTGATAAAATCAATAAAGCAACTACACAAATTGATATGCGTCTTGCTTTTTTTGTTATCATTGCTTTAGTTTTAGTAGCTGAGACAGTTGGAGCTGAAAATATTCTTGGTGCTTTCGTTGCCGGAATTGTTTTGAAATTATTAGAACCTGCGGAAGAAACAGAACATCGCCTTGATGCAATTGGATATGGTTTCTTTACTCCTTTCTTCTTTATTTTAACAGGGGTAAATTTAGATATTCCATCATTGATGCGTTCGCCTAAAACATTATTATTAATTCCTTTATTCTTTGTAGCCTTTATCCTCGCAAAACTTCCAGGATATTTTGGTTTCCAAAGACGTTTTAGTAAAAAGAACTCCTTTGTTGGTGCTGTTGCAACAAGTACTACTATCACATTAGTAGTAACAACCTTAAAGATTGCTGAACACTTACATGCTATAACTCCACAACAATCTGGTGCTTTTTTACTTGCTGGAATTCTTACTTGTATCGTAGGACCTGTTTTCTTTAATAAACAATATAAACCTGAACCAGAAGATCAAAAGCAAACTTCATTGCATATTATTGGTGTAAATCTAGTTACAGTATCTGCTGCTCAACAACTTTCTAAAGGAATGTATGATGTTCAAATGTATACAGATAATTCTAAGAACTTTACAACCTATAATTCTCAAGCTAATGTACATTTCTTAGATTCTTTAGATCCTGATGAGTTAATTGCTAATCATATTTTTGATACTGATATTCTCGTTTTAGGGTATGCTGATTATAATGTTAATTATAAATTATCTCTTGCAGCTAAAAAGTATGGTGTAAATCGTGTTATTGTTCGTTTTGAAAATCGTAATCCACTTAATGATATGGAAAATGAACTTAAAAAGGCTGGTATTGAATACTTCAGTTATTTCGATATCAATGTAGGTATGATGCGTTCAATGATTGATAGTCCATCTATGCTACAAATTCTTACAAGTTCTGAATCCCGTTTATATGAAGTAGTAGTTAATGATTCTATTTTTGTTGGAGTTGAAGTTAAAGACTTACCACACATTGATAAGATTACAATCAGTAGAATTTATCGTAATGGACATGCTATTGCACCTCATGGTTACACGCAATTACAATTAGGTGATCATATTATCTTCTCTGCTAGTGCTGAAGAAAGTGCTTATTTCAGACGTAAACTTCAAAGAAGGAATGAATAGTTGTTTAAAAGGACTATGCTCAATGCGTAGTCCTTTTTTCATTCTCAATATATATCACTATCTTTTATCTAAATTATTAATCATCACTACTAACAATTTTACTCTTCTAATGCAAATTGCATCACTAATTTTTTAAAAGTATCTAGTTTCCCTTTAAAATTATGATCTGCCTTAAAAATAATTTGACTACTACAATCTGTTTCTAGTATTTCCAATCTCTCAATAAGATCTGAATAATCAACACTAGGATCAGATTGACCAAAAACCACTTGTACTTTTGCTCCACTAAAGTTAATTAGCCCCTTTTTAGTTTTATGCCAATTAATTGCCAGTGGTGGATTAATTGCTAAAATTCGGCTAACTTTAGTATTTAAATATCCTTGTTGCAATACTAATAATCCACCTCGCGAAATTCCAATTAATATAATTTCTTTAACATCTATTAAGTATGTTGAAACTTTTTCCAACTCTTCTTGTAAATTTAGTGAAGAACCAACTGGATTAGCTGAAACAACCACGGCATATCCTCTTTCATTCTGAATTTTACTTGCTAATTCTAAATACTTATTTTTATACCCATAAATTGAACCAGCAGCACCAGTTTTAATAAAAACTAACTTAGACTTTCCAAACATTAAACCATATTGCTGATCAACTTTATCATACTTTATTTTAGTATTTCTTTCCGACATTATCTGCCCCCTATAAAGTTCTAATTTAAAATTTCAATCCCACAGTTAATTCAATTTTACTATCATATTAATGCATAACAAAAAGCACATCCCAACAAGAGATGTGCTTTTCCGATAATATGGTATATATTAACGTTTTGAGAATTGTGAAGCTTTACGAGCTTTCTTAAGACCTGGTTTCTTACGTTCTTTCATACGAGCGTCACGTGTTAATAAACCAGCTAACTTCAATACTCCACGGAAATCTGGATCTACTTCAAGTAAAGCACGTGCAATTCCATGACGAGTTGCACCAGCTTGACCAGAGAATCCACCACCATTTACGTTAACAAAAACGTCGTATTGACCTTTTGTTTCTGTAACGCCAAATGGTTGTACCATATCTTCGCGAATGTTTGCGAATGGAATGTATTCTTCTGCAGGTTTTCCGTTCATTGTGATCTTACCTGTACCTGGTACTAAGCGAACACGAGCAACGGAGTTCTTACGACGGCCTGTGCCTTGATATTGTACTTGAGCCACTTTCTAATTCCTCCTAGATTAATTTGTTAATATCCAATACTTCTGGTTGTTGTGCTTCATGCTTGTGATCTGCACCACGGTATACATGTAACTTCTTAGCTTGTTGACGACCAAGAGTACCCTTTGGAAGCATACCTTTAATAGATAATGCTAATAACTTTTCAGGATCTTTTTCACGGTAATCACCAGCTGTACGAGCTTTCAAACCACCTGGATGATTTGAGTGGTGGTAGTAAACTTTATCAGAAGCTTTACGACCTGTTAAAGCAACCTTTTCAGCATTGATAATAATTACATAGTCACCTGTATCTACGTTTGGTGTAAATGTTGGTTTATTCTTACCACGTAAAATAGATGCTACAGCTGATGATAAACGTCCCAAAGGAACATCTGTTGCATCAACTACATACCATTTACGTTCTACTTCGCCTGGTTTTGCAATATATGTTGTACGCACGTTTATTTCCTCCATTTGTTGTATACATGTTTGACATACAATAAGATTAACGGGGCTTACTGTGGGGCAAACAATACCAAATACTAGTTTATTACTTGTTTAACAATAAGTCAATATATAATAATTGAGTTTTCTTATAATTTTTCATCCTCTTCATCATAATATACTTCCTTTAAGTATAAGCCACTAGCTGGTGCTGTCTGTCTTGCTTGACTTCTATCCTTAACTTCATACAATCTCAAAAAATCGTGTACTGGTCTTTTTCCATTACCAATTTCCAGAAGTGTTGCCACCATTATCCTAACTTGATTATACAAAAATCCATTTCCATAAAATTCAAAAACTATTTCATCGTTTACCTTATCTTCGTAAACTTTAGCTTCATAAATTGTTCTTACATGACTTTTGGCTTGACTACCAGAAGCAACAAAACTTGAATAATCATGTGTTCCTTCAACATCTGGCATCGCTTCTTTTATTTTTTCTATATCTAAAGGATACTTATAGTGTCCTGTATACAATCTCTTAAAAGGATTTACAAATTCCCCTCTACTAACACGATATAAGTATCTTTTCCCATGAGTTGTATATCTTGAATGAAAATCATTTGGTACTATTTTGCAATCTACTACTTCACAGTCCAGCGGCAACATACTATTTAATCCTCTCAACATACCTTTAGCAGAAATAGGATGCGGAAAATCAAAATGTACAACTTGCCCTAAAGCATGTACTCCAGAATCTGTTCTCCCTGATCCATAAACAGTTATATACTCATCCTTTTTACTCATTTTGTTAATAGCTTTTTCCAGAACAAATTGAACTGTTCTTTGATTGGGTTGAGCTTGAAAACCAGCAAAATTAGTACCATCATAAGCTAACGTTACTTTAAATCTTTGCGTCATATTTCTTCCTTTCAATTAGTTTTTTAGAATAATTAATGCTATTGTTAAAACTGCAAAAGCAATGATAGTCATCGTATCACGCAATTTCCATACATGTACTCTAAATTTAGTTCTACCCTCTCCACCTTTGTATCCTCGAGCTTCCATCGCAGTAGCCAAATCTTCAGCTCGATTGAAAGAAGATACAAACAATGGAATTAGTATAGGAATTACAGCTTTTACTTGCTCAACTAATGAACCTTCACCAAAATTAACACCTCTTGAACGCTGAGCATTCATTATTTTAGCTGTTTCATCCATTAAAGTAGGTACAAATCTTAATGCTATCGAAAGCATTAGAGAAATTTCATATACTGGAACCTTCAAATATTTCAATGGCTTTAACAATGACTCCATAGCATCTGAAATTTCTAATGGCGATGTTGTTAATGTTAATAAGGTAGACATCACTATTATCAAGACAAATCTAAAAAATACATAGACACCATTTACTAGCCCATATTTAGATAATGTAAAAGGCCCCCAATGCCAAAATACACGACCACCATTTGTAAAAAAGACTTGTAATAATACTGTAAATAATATTAACCAAACTAATGGTATTATTCCTCTAATAAAAAAGCTCAATTTAATTTTTGATAACAATACTCCCAAAAAAGTAAAAGCTATCAACAATAAATATGTTTGCCAGTTATTAGCGAGAAAAATTATCCCTATAAAATAGAAACTTAGTGCTAATTTACTTCGAGGATCCATTCTATGAATTAAAGAATTACCATTGATATATCTTCCTAAAAGTAATTTATTCATTCAAATTTTCCCCCCTAGTATTTTCAAAATTTCATCAGTTAACTCTTCACTTTGTAGTGGAATACTATGTTTAGAAAGAGCTAACTTATCAAACAATTTGTAGGCAAAATCTGTAGTTTGTGGAAGATTTAAATGATGATTTTTTAACCACTCTGGATCACTAAATAGTTCTTTAGGAGTAGAATCAGCAATTACTTTACCTGATTCCAAGACTATTACATGATCAGCATATTCAGCAACATCATTCATTTGGTGTGTTACTAAGATGATTGTTAAGTTTTCATCTTTATGCAATCTATTAAACATTTCCATCATTTGATGGCGTCCCTCAGGATCTAATCCCGCAGTTGGTTCATCTAATACTAAAACTTTTGGTTCCATTGCCAAAATCCCTGCAATTGCTACTCTTCTCATTTGACCACCAGATAATTCAAAAGGTGATTTCTCCAATACTTCTTCAGGAAGAGCTACTGATTTTGCTTTTTCTCTTGCAATTTTTTCGGCTTCATCTTCACTTTTTCCAAAGTTTTTAGGAGCAAATGCTATATCTTTTAGAACTGTTTCTTCAAATAATTGTGCTTCAGGAAATTGAAAAACAAATCCTACTTCTTTTCTTAATTTTCCCAACTCTTTATTTTTAGTAGTATTATCAATTGTATATCCATTGATTGAAATTTCTCCACTAGTAGGTTTCAATAGGCCATTCAGATGCTGTAACAATGTAGATTTGCCACTACCGGTATGTCCAACTATTGCCGTATAACTACCATCTTCAATATTTATAGATACATCTTTCAATGCTACATGTTCTAAAGGTGTTCCAATTTGGTAAGTATAATTTAATTTTTTTGCTTGAATTGACATAACCAATCGACCATTTCCTCTTCTGTAAAATATTTATTTGGAATATCTACACCCTTTTTTGTAAGTTCTCTTCTAATCTTCTCAGCAAAAGGAATATCTAATCCAATATTTAATAATTCATCATTCTTTATAAAAATAGATTCTGGCTTACCATCATCAATTATTTTACCGTCATCGAGAACAATAACTCTATCTGCTAAAGTAGCTTCATCAATATCATGTGTAATAGAAATAACAGTGAACTTATACTCATCTTTTAAATTTTTGATAAGAGTAATCAAACCTTTTCTTCCTTCTGGATCAAGCATACTTGTAGCTTCATCGAGGATAATTATTTTAGGTCTCAATGCTAATACTCCAGCAATTGCTACTCTTTGCTTTTGTCCACCAGATAATCTTGCAGGCTCATGTGTAGCAAATTTCTCCATCCCAACAATTTTCAAAGCATCGGCTACACGTGATACCATTTCTTCTCTAGGTACTCCTTGATTCTCTAAACCAAATGCTATATCACTTTCAACATCCGCACCAACAAACTGATTATCGGGATTTTGGAATACCATTCCTATTTTTTTTCTAATATCCCAAATATTTTTTTCATTCATTTCATAGCCATCAACTTTTATACTGCCAGATTCAGCCTTTAGCAGTCCATCTATTAATCGAGCTAATGTGGACTTTCCACTACCATTATGCCCAATTAAAGCTATCCATTGACCATCCTTTATATTTAAAGTTAAATTTTTCAGAATGTATTTATTTTGTCGAGCGTATTTGAAAGATAAATTATTAATTTTAATTATATTTCCATCTGTCAAACTCATAAACAATTACTCCTAGATATTATATATACATAGTAATAATATACCATATATAAACTAAGAAAACTTACTTTAGTCATGACGTATTCAAACAAAAAAGACACTCGTAATGAGTGTCTTTAAAATGCTAATATACCAATGATTATGATAAATATCAATTTTATAGAAAACAAAAAATCACTTTTTATAACGAAGATTCACAAGATATCAAATATCTGCTACTTTGGACTAGACTCGGTTAATTATATCTCCCAACATCATAACACCCAATTATCGTTATAAAAGTGACAATTTCTTTTATTTACTTATCGAAAGTTTAGTCGACTAATTCTAGCACAACCATCTTTGCAGCGTCACCACGACGTTCACTCATCTTAAGAATACGAGTATAACCACCATTACGTTCTGCAAAACGAGGTGCAAGATCATCAAATAACTTTTGTAAAGCTGATTGAACAACTACATCGTCGTTTTCTTCTTTTACATCAGCAACAACATTCATTACAAATGCAGCAGCGCGACGACGAGAAGCTAAATCACCTTTTTTACCTAAAGTAATCATCTTTTCAACAAATTTACGAACTTCTTTAGCACGTGTTTCTGTTGTAACGATTTTTTCGTTAACAATTAAATCAGTTGTTAAGTTACGCAACATTGCCTTACGATGTGCACTTGTGCGTCCTAATTTGCGGTAAGCCATGAACAGATTCCCTCCCTTTAGTTATAGTAAATTCTAGTCATCATGACGTAAAGACAAGCCAAGATCTGCCAATTTAGCCTTAACTTCGTCTAAGGATTTACGTCCTAAGTTACGTACTTTCATCATGTCAGCTTCAGATTTATTAGTTAATTCTTGAACTGTATTGATACCTGCACGTTTTAGACAGTTATATGAACGAACTGACAAATCAAGCTCTTCAATCGTCATTTCTAACATTTTTTCTTTATGCGTTTCTTCTTTTTCTACCATGATTTCAGCATTCTTAGCTTCATCTGTTAAATCAACAAACAATGCCAAGTGTTCTGTTAAAATCTTAGCAGAAAGACTAATAGCTTCACTAGGAGTGATAGAACCATTTGTCCACACATCAAGAGTTAATTTGTCATAATCATTTTTTTGACCAACACGTGTTTTCTCTACTTGGTAGTTAACGCGTTCGATCGGGGTATAAATAGAGTCGATAGGTAATACACCAATTGGCATATCATCTGCAAGAGCCTTATTATCATTAGCTGAAACATAACCACGACCCTTATTAGCATTCATCCGAACATGAAGTTCAGCCCCATCAGCAACTGTACAAATATATTGTTCTGGATTAAGAACTTCTACATCACTATTACTCTGGATATCTCCAGCAGTCACTTCCATCGGACCAGTAACATTAATTTCTAATGCTTGACTGTCTTCAGACTCCATACTTAAAGCAACTTTCTTCAAATTCAAAATGATTAAAGTAACATCTTCAAGAACACCTGGAATAGTAGAAAATTCATGAAGAACACCATCAATTTGAACGTCTGTAATAGCAGCACCTGGTAATGAAGAAAGTAAGATACGACGTAAAGAGTTACCTAAAGTTGTACCATAACCACGTTCAAGCGGTTCTATAACAAACTTGCCGTAGTTATTATCTTCTTCAATTTTATGAATTTTTGGTTTTTCAAATTCGATCATTCTTATCTTTACCCCTTTCAAAACGTAACGTGTAATCTGGCGAAAACATTATGAGTTTCTCTCAAAAATGAATACTGACCCACATTAAACACGACGGCGTTTTGGAGGACGGCATCCGTTATGAGGAACTGGTGTAACATCCTTGATAGATGTAACTTCCAAACCTGTTGTTTGAAGAGCACGAATTGCTGCTTCACGACCAGAACCTGGTCCTTTAACTGCTACTTCAACTGTCTTCATACCATGTTCCATAGCACCTTTAGCAGCTGCTTCAGAAGCCATTTGTGCTGCAAATGGTGTAGACTTACGAGAACCCTTGAAACCAAGAGAACCAGCTGAAGACCATGCTACTGCGTTACCATGAACATCAGTAATCATAACAAGTGTATTATTGAATGTTGAATGAATATGTGCAACACCGCTCTCTATATTCTTCTTTACACGGCGCTTGCGTGATTTCTTAACTGCCATGAAATAGCTAACCTCCTTTGTTAATTATTATTTCTTTTTACCTGCAATTGAAACTGCTGGGCCTTTACGTGTACGTGCGTTGTTCTTAGTATTTTGACCACGAACTGGTAAATGACGACGATGACGTAGACCACGGTAAGAGCCAATTTCAGAAAGACGCTTAATGTTTAAGGAAACTTCACGACGAAGATCACCTTCAACTTTGTACTTATCTACAACTGCACGAATCTTATCTTCTTGATCAGCTGTTAAATCACGTACACGAACATCTTCTGAAACACCTGCTTCGCTCAAGATCTTTTGAGCTGTGGAATTACCGATACCATAAATGTAAGTTAATCCGATTACGACACGCTTGTTACGTGGTAAATCGACACCTGCAATACGAGCCATTACAATTACACCTCCTAATTAATTATTATCCTTGACGTTGTTTGTGCTTTGGATTACTGCAAATAACCATAACGCGACCTTTACGCTTAATTACTTTACAGTGTTCACACATTGGTTTAACTGATGGTCTTACTTTCATTAATTATACCTCCTAATATATTCTCGAAGTACAATCTATTTAAAGCGATAGGTAATGCGTCCCTTAGTTAAATCGTAAGGGGACATTTCAACTGTCACTTTATCTCCAGGCAAGATACGAATATAGTGCATTCTAATTTTACCGGAAACATGTGCTAGAATTTCATGTCCGTTTTCGAGTTCAACCTTGAACATCGCATTAGGCAACGTTTCTTTAATCGTGCCTTCAATTTCAATCACATCATCTTTCGCCATGCAAAAGTACCTCCTTAATTGGTTTTAAAACTTTACACGTAAAAATGTGAGAAGCTTTCTTTGGAGTCCCACCTTTTTCCGCAAGTTCATTTGCCTATTTAAAGGCAAACTGAGCCTATTGAAAAGATAAACCTGAATTATAATATCACATATACCTAACTAATTCAAGAAATAATTAAAAAAGAATGCAAAAATATTTGCATCCTTTTAAAATTTATTTCAAGTTATCTAAAATTGCCTTAATATCAGCAAATACTTTGTCAATATCTTGATTGCCATCAACTTCATGTAATAAACCATTTTCTTTATAGTAATCAAGTAATGGTGTATTCATCTTGATATTTACATCCAAACGGTTCTTAACTGTTTCTGGCTTGTCATCATCACGTTGGTAAAATTCGTGTTCACCACAACGATCACATGTACCTTCTACTTTAGTTGGATTAAATACTTTATGATATGTAGCACCACAATTACGGCAAATATATCTACCTGTTAATCTTTCCATTAATGATTCTGGATCAACATGAATATTGATAACACCGTTTAATTCTTTTCCTAATTCTTTTCCCATTTCAGTTAATGCTTCTGCTTGAGCCATATTTCTTGGGAATCCATCTAATAAGAAACCTACATTAGTATCATCTTGTGTCAAACGTTCTTTTACAATTCCGTTTGTTACTTCATCTGGAACTAATTCACCTTTGTTGATATATTTCTTAGCTTCTAATCCCATTGGAGTTTCATTCTTCATAGCAGCGCGGAAAATATCACCAGTAGAAATATGTGGAATCTTATATTCATCAACGATTCTTTCAGCTTGTGTTCCTTTACCAGCCCCTGGTAACCCCATCAACATTAAATTCATTGCCATTATAATTACCTCCTAAATTGTACTTGTTAATTATAACTTATTTTTTTAATATACAAAAGGTCAGAAAGATATAAAATATCTCTCTGACCTTTTCAGTTCTTATTCACGTATAAAGCCTACGTATTCTTGTTTCATCATCATACCATTTAATTGATTAATTGTTTGAATTGTAACACCAACAACAATCAATAAACTAGTACCACCTAGTCCAATTGATTCATCCAATCCCCAAACTGCGGATGCAACTAAAGGAATTAATGAAATAAGACCTAGATACAATGAACCTACTGAACTGAGACGCATCAATAATCTTGATACATATCTTTCAGTTTCTTTTCCTGGCCATACACTAGGTATGTAACTTCCTTGTTTTTGCAAGTTTTCAGAAAGTTTTTCTGGGTTAACTTGAACAAATGCATAGAAGAAAGTAAATACTACAATTAAAACTGTGTAAAGAATCATACCTGGAGTAGATTGCATATTAAAAATGCTTGTCATAATCTTATACCATGTATCTTCAGAGTGGTTCTGTGTGAAAGCTAATAGTATTGTTTGAGGTGCTGAAATAAATGAACTAGCAAAAATAACAGGAATAACCCCAGCAACATTAACTTTCAATGGTAGATAAGAATTTTCAGTTGCTCCAGCCAATCTTCTAGTATATTGAATAGGAATTTTATAGCTTGCTTGTTCAACATACGTAACAAATGTAACGATTATTAAAATAACAATCAATAAAATAACTACATATAATATTGGTTCCCATAAATCACTACCAGTAACACCTGAGAACTGATCTTTATAAATCTGTACAATTCCATCTGGAACACGAGATAAAATACCAGCCATAATAATCATAGAGATTCCGTTTCCCAGACCTCTATCAGTTATCATGTCACCCAACCATGTAGTAAACATAGTTCCACCAGTTAAAACAATTCCTACAACTACAAATGTTTTAACACTTGGGTTAGTTACAAGGTTTAAGCTACTCAAAGCATTAAAACCAGCAGTAATTGCGATTGATTGTACAAACGCAAGCACAATAGTTAAATATCTAGTTACTTGATTTAACTTCCTACGCCCTACTTCACCTTGTTTACTCCATTCAACAAATCTAGGAACAATATCCATTTGTAATAACTGAACAACAATTTGCGCAGTAATATATGGAGAAACACCCATAGCAAATAGTGAGAAGTTAGTTAAACCACCACCACTAAAAATATTCAACATATTAATTAACCCTGAAGATGCAACGCTTTGCAGAGCTTTAGCGTTGATCCCAGGGACAGTGATATAAGTGCCTAAGCGAAATACAATCAAGACACCTAAGGTAAATAAGATTTTTTTTCGAATCTCTTTTACAGCTAAGGCGTTCTTCATTGTCTTAAGCATTATTAAATCACCTCAGCTTTACCGCCTTTAGATTCGATTGCTTCCTTAGCAGATGCAGAGAACTTGCTTGCCTTTACAGTCAATTGCTTGTTCAATGTACCATTGCCAAGTACTTTGATACCATCTTTTTCATCTTTAATGATACCAGATTCTACTAATAATGCAGGTGTTACTTCTGCACCATCTTCAAATTTATTTAAAGTTTCCAAGTTTACAATAGCATATTCTTTACGATTGATGTTCTTGAAACCACGTTTTGGCATACGACGGAACAATGGCATTTGTCCACCTTCAAAACCTAAACGTACCTTACCGCGAGCCTTTTGACCTTTTTGACCACGACCAGCAGTCTTACCATTACCAGATGAAGTACCACGACCAACACGATTACGTACTTGGCGTGAACCTTCAGCAGGTTTCAATTCATGTAATTTCATTAGGTTGGCACCTCCTTGTTAATTTATAAAATAGACTATTTAGCCAATTCAACGTCCACTAAATGATTGATTTTTCTAATTGCACCACGCATAGCTGCATTGTCAGGAACAACAACAGAGCTATTTACTCGACCAAGACCTAAGCCTTTTACGATATCGCGTTGGTTTTGAGGACGTCCAATGACAGAACGAATTAAAGTAACTTTTAATTTATCCATGAATATGTCCTCCTTATTCTGCTAAATGTTGAACGGAAACGCCGCGTAATTTTGCGACACTTTCAGCGTCCTTCATATTTACTAAACCATCAAATGTAGCACGTACAACATTAACTGGTGTATTTGAACCTAATGATTTACTTGTAACATCAGCAATACCTGCAAGTTCCATAACGGCACGAACAGCACCACCTGCTGCAACTCCGGAACCGGCAATAGCTGGTTTCAACATAATACGACTACCACTGTATTGACCAATAACTTCGTGAGGAAGTGTCGTTCCAACAGTAGGAACTTCGATTAAGTTCTTACGAGCAGCGTCAACAGCCTTACGAATAGCTTCTGGTACTTCTTGAGCTTTACCAGTACCAAAACCTACGTGGCCGTTGTGGTCACCAACAACAACCAAAGCAGCAAAACGTAGACGACGTCCACCTTTTACAACTTTAGTGATACGGTTAATCGCAACAACGCGATCTTCTAAATCTAATTGAGCTGGATCAATAAAAGCCATAAACGTTATTTCCTCCTTTTCCTAAAAGTCCAAACCATTTTCGCGTGCAGCTTCAGCCAAAGCTTGTACACGACCATGATATAGGTATCCGCCACGGTCAAATACAACTTCTTTGATACCTTTTTCTACAGCACGTTTAGCAACAACAGCACCTACAGAACTAGCTTGTTCTGTCTTTGTGTTGCCACTTACTTCACTGTCTAAAGTAGAGGCACTAACTAGCGTCACACCCGCTACGTCATCAATAACTTGAGCGTAGATGTTTTTGTTTGAACGATAAACATTTAAGCGTGGGCACTCAGCAGTACCAGAGATTTTACCACGGACACGTGCATGACGTTTTTGACGTGTCTTATTCTTGTCTGGTTTTGAAATCACAATTTTCACCTCTTAGATTTATTTATTCAGCAAATTATGCTGCATTATTTACCTGTCTTACCTTCCTTACGACGTACATATTCGCCAACATAGCGAATACCTTTACCCTTGTAAGGTTCAGGTGCACGAGTTGCACGAATACGAGCTGCGCAATCGCCAACTTCTTCCTTGTTGATACCTGATACAATAATTGAAGTTGCGGAAGGTGTTTCGAATGTAATACCTTCTTCTTCTTCAAATTCTACAGGATGAGAGTAACCAACATTCAATACTAATGTTTTACCCTTCATTTGTGCACGATAACCAACACCACGAAGTTCAAGTTCCTTCTTGAAACCTTCAGATACACCAACTACCATGTTATGGAAGTTTGAACGTGTTGTACCATGTAAAGCTTTTGTTTTGTTGTCTTCTGCTGAACGTTCGAAAGAAACTTCATTTCCTTCTACTTTAATAGTAATTTTGTCAGAAAATTCACGTGTCAATTCACCTTTAGGTCCCTTGACTGTTACTACATTACCATCTTGTTTTACTTCAACGCCTTCTGGTAAGTTAACTACTTTATAACCAATACGACTCACGGATTAGGCACCTCCTTACGTTTTATTATTTATTACCAAATGTAAGCTATTACTTCGCCACCAATTTTCTTGGCACGAGCTTCTTTATCAGTGATAACACCTTCAGAAGTGGATAAGATAGCAATTCCTAAACCGTTTAAAACCTTAGGAACAGCATCTGCTTTTACATATGAACGTAAACCTGGTTTTGAAATACGACGGATACCAGAAATAACTCTTTCATTACCCTTACCATACTTCAAAAATACTCTAATGATGCCTTGTTTGTCATCATCGATATATTCAACATCACGTACAAATCCTTCATTCTTAAGGATTTCAGCAATGTCACGTTTGATTTTTGATGCAGGAACTTCTAATGATTCGTGTTTTGCCATGTTAGCATTACGAATACGTGTTAAGAAATCTGCAATAGGATCAGTCATGACCATTGTTCGTTTGCCTCCTTTGCTTATCTTTTATGGATTACCAGCTAGCTTTCTTCATGCCAGGGATTTGACCCTTATGAGCAAGATCACGCAGGCAAACACGGCATAACTTAAATTTACGGTATACAGAATGTGGACGGCCACAACGTTCACAACGTGTATATTCTTGTGTTGAGAACTTTGCAGGACGTTTATTCTTTGCAATTTGCGACTTTTTAGCCAATGTGAAACCCCCTTATTTAGCGAATGGCATTCCAAGTTGTGTTAATAATTCTCTTGATTCTTCGTCTGTATTAGCTGTTGTAACGATAACAATGTCCATACCGCGAACTTTGTTAACATCATCAAAATCAATTTCAGGGAAGATTAATTGTTCACGAATACCCAATGTGTAGTTACCACGACCATCAAAGGCACGCTTGCTTACACCATGGAAGTCACGAACACGAGGTAGTGATACGGATACTAATTTATCTAAGAATTCGTACATACGTTGACCACGTAATGTAACTTTAGCACCAATAGCCATACCTTCACGTAAACGGAAACCAGCGATAGATTTCTTAGCTTTTGTAATAACAGGTTTTTGACCTGCAATCAAAGTTAATTCATCAACAGCTTCATCTAAACGCTTTGCGTTACTTACAGCATCACCAACACCCATGTTGATAACAATCTTATCAACCTTTGGTGCTTGCATGATTGATGTGTAATTGAATTTTTCCATCAAAGATGGAACGATCTCATTATCATATTTTTCTTTTAAACGGTTAACCATGAAGAAAGTATCCTCCTTTCCTTACTATAGAATTTCACCTGATTTTTTAGAAACACGGACTTTCTTACCGTCAACTACTTTAAAGCCTACACGAGTAGCTTCATTGTTAGAAGGATCAATCAACATAACGTTAGAAACGTGGATTGGTGCTTCAACTTCAACAATCCCACCATTTGGATTTGCGTTAGTTGGTTTTTGGTGTTTCTTAACGATATTGATGCCTTTAACGATCACACGGTCTTGAGCAGGAAATACTTTTTCTACTGTACCTTCCTTACCTTTATCCTTACCAGCGATCACTTTAACTTTATCATTTTTCTTAATGAACATTATTACTTCGCACCTCCTTGCTGACGATAATTGATTATAATACTTCAGGTGCTAAGGAAACGATCTTCATGAAGTTTCCGTCACGTAATTCACGAGCAACAGGCCCAAAAATACGTGTACCCTTAGGTGATTTATCTTCACCAATAATTACAGCAGCATTTTCGTCAAACTTGATGTATGAGCCATCTGGACGGTGTGTACCATACTTAGTACGAACAACAACAGCTTTTACAACATCACCTTTTTTGACAACGCCACCTGGTGTTGCTTGTTTAACAGTAGCAACAATGATGTCACCGATATTTGCAGTCTTTACACGGGAACCACCCAAAATCTTAATAACTAAAATTTCACGAGCACCGGAGTTATCAGCGACTTTTAAACGACTCTCTTGTTGGATCACAGTATGTGTCCTCCTTTCGTTATTAGATCAGAATACGAATCAGTGCAAATGTTATTTATTACAAAATAACTGCTTTTTCAACGATTTCTAATAAACGGAAACGTTTTGTAGCTGACAATGGGCGAGTTTCCATAATTTTGACGATATCGCCAACTTTTGCTTCGTTGTTTTCGTCATGTGCTTTAAATTTCTTGGAATACTTAACACGTTTGCCGTAAACTTTGTGATTCTTGTAAGTTTCAACAACAACTGTGATAGTTTTATCCATCTTGTCAGAAACGACACGTCCTTGATAGACTTTGCGTTGGTTACGACTTTCACTCATGCGCGATTAGCCTCCTTTTTCGTATTCTATTTATTTAATTCTTGTTGACGTAATGCAGTCTTGATACGTGCAATGTTCTTACGTACTTCTTTTAAGCGAGCAGTATTTTCTAATTGACCGGTAGCTAATTGGAAGCGTAAGTTAAATAATTCTTCTTTGAATTGCTTTTCTTTTTCTAGCATTTCAGCAGTGGTTAATTCATTAATTTCTTTAGCCTTCATTTGATTCGCCACCTACTTCCTCACGTTGTACAAACTTGGTTTTAATTGGGAGCTTGTGGGAAGCTAAACGTAAAGCTTCGCGAGCTACTTCTTCAGAAACTCCATCGATTTCAAATAAAACTTTACCACGCTTTACAGGTGCTACCCAACCTTCTGGAGCACCTTTCCCGGAACCCATACGAACACCAATAGCTTTAGCTGTATAAGACTTGTGAGGGAAAATCTTAATCCAAACTTTCCCACCACGTTTCATGTAACGAGTCATAGCAATACGAGCAGCTTCGATTTGACGGTTAGTGATCCAGTGAGAATCTAATGCTTTCAAACCATATTTACCAAAAGTAACTTCTTTACCACCCTTAGCTTCGCCACGCATCTTACCACGGAATTCACGACGATGCTTAACACGCTTTGGTACTAACATAGATTATTTCCCTCCTTTACTGTTTTCTTTCTTTGCTGGTAAAACTTCACCACGGTAAATCCATGTCTTAACACCTAATTTACCATATGTAGTGTGAGCTTCAACCCATGAATAATCGATATCTGCACGCAATGTGTGCAAAGGAACTGTTCCTTCAGAGAAACGTTCTACACGGGACATATCAGCACCGTTCAAACGACCTGCAACTTGAACTTTGATACCCTTAGCACCTGCACGCATTGTACGTTGAATAGCTTGCTTCATAGCACGGCGGAAAGCAACACGGTTTTCTAATTGTTCTGCAATGCTTTCACCAACTAATTTTGCATCTAAATCAGGCTTCTTGATTTCAACAATGTTAATGTGAACTCTCTTACCTGTCAAGTTATTTAATTCTTTACGAAGCTTTTCAACTTCAGATCCACCTTTACCAATAACCATACCTGGTTTAGCAGTATGGATTGAAATGTTAACGCGTTTTGCTGCACGTTCAATTTCTACGGTAGAAACAGAAGCGTCGGCTAATTTACTTTCGATATACTTACGGATGCGTAAATCTTCGTGTAAGTTAGAAGCAAAGTCTTTTTCTGCGTACCACTTTGCGTCCCAATCACGAATGATTCCGACACGTAAACCTGTTGGATTTACTTTTTGACCCACGCGTTATCCCTCCTTATTTAACTGATACCACAACAGTAATGTGGCTTGTACGTTTGTTGATTGGAGAAGCGGAACCTTTAGCACGAGGACGGAAGCGTTTCAAAGTTGGTCCTTCATTTACAAAAGCTTCGCTTACATACAAATCTTCAACATCTAAGTCAAAATTGTTTTCTGCATTAGCAACAGCAGACTTTAATACTTTTTCGATTAAGTAAGCACCTGATCTTGGAGTAAACTTCAAGATACCAAATGCTTCAGCAACACTCTTACCACGGATAAGATCGATCACTAGACGTGCTTTACGTGCAGGGATTCGAACTGTCTTGGCAGTTGCTTTTGCTGATGTAACTTGTTCAGCCATTTTTTATCCTCCCTTAACTATCTAACGCCAGTTTTCTTGTCGTCATTTCCATGACCATGGAATGTACGAGTTGGCACGAATTCACCTAATTTATGTCCAACCATATCTTCTTGGATATAAACTGGAACATGCTTACGACCATCATAAACTGCAATCGTATAACCAATAAAACTTGGGAAGATTGTTGAACGACGTGACCATGTTTTAATAACTGACTTCTTTTCTTGATCAGCTTGTGCTTCAACCTTTTTCATCAAATGTTCATCGACAAAAGGTCCTTTTTTCAAACTACGACTCAAAGTGTAATCCTCCTTCCGGATTATATAATCATTAGGCCGCTTTTAAATTATTTCTTGTTACGGCTACGTACGATAAACTTATTGGATCTTGCTTTCTTAGAACGAGTCTTAAGACCTGTAGTCTTCTTACCCCATGGTGACATAGGACTTGGACGACCAACAGGAGCTTTACCTTCACCACCACCATGAGGGTGATCGTTAGGGTTCATTACAGAACCACGAGATTGTGGACGCTTGCCTGCCCAACGAGCACGACCAGCTTTACCAACCTTGATTAATTCGTGTTGTTCATTACCAACAGCACCAATTGTTGCACGGCAAGTTACAAGAATCATGCGAACTTCACCAGAAGTTAAACGGATGATAGCATACTTACCTTCTTTACCAAGTAATTGAGCTGATGTACCAGCAGAACGAACTAATTGTCCACCTTTACCTGGTTTTAATTCGATATTGTGAATAACTGTACCAACAGGAATGTTTGCAAGTGGTAATGTGTTACCTACCTTGATATCAACATCTTTACCTGATTCTACAACTTGGCCTACTTTCAAGCCCTTAGGTGCAAGGATGTATGATTTAACACCATCAGCATAAACAAGCAAAGCAATGTTAGCAGAACGGTTTGGATCATATTCGATTGCCTTAACAGTTGCAGGTACATTATCTTTAACACGTTTGAAATCGATCAAACGATACTTACGTTTGTGTCCACCACCACGGTGACGAACTGTGATACGGCCATAAGCGTTACGACCAGCTGTTTTGCTCTTAGAAACTAACAAAGATTTTTCAGGCTTTGTTTTTGTGATTTCAGCAAAATCAGAACCAGTCATATTACGACGACCGTTAGTGGTTGGTTTGAATTTTTTGATCCCCACAGTGTTTCCCTCCTATTACAAAGAATTATTCTTCAAATAATTTAATTTCTTTAGATTCAGCAGTTAAAGTAACGATAGCCTTACGACGCTTCTTTGTGTAGCCTTCGTAGCGACCCATACGCTTCTTTTTGCCTTTAACATTCATAACGTTAACTTTAGCAACTTTAACTTCAAAAATGTCTTCAACAGCATCTTTGATTTGACCCTTTGTTGCACGTGTGTCTACGTCAAATGTATAACGTTTGTTGTCCAATTCAGCCATAGAAGCTTCTGTGATAACTGGACGTAAAATTACATCGCGTGATTCCATTATGCAAGAACCTCCTCTACTTGAGAAAGAGCTCCTTGAGTGATGACTAACTTATCATTGTTGATAACGTCTAATACATTTAATCCCTTAGCAGGAATAACTGTAACATTCTTCAAGTTACGAGCTGCTAATGCTGCAGTTGTATTGTCATCTTCAAGAACTACTAACACTTTAGAATTTACATTTAAGTTACTTAATACTTCAGCAAATGCCTTTGTCTTTGGTGCATCAAAATTCAATGCATCAACTACTACCAAGCTTTCATCTGCAACTTTTTGAGAAAGAACAGATTTAATAGCTAAGCGACGAACTTTGCGTGGAAGTTTGTAGCTGTATGAGCGAGGTGTTGGACCAAATACGGTACCACCACCAACCCATTGTGGTGAACGAATAGAACCTTGACGAGCACGACCTGTACCCTTTTGACGCCATGGCTTCTTACCACCACCACGAACTGCACTTCTATTCTTTACAGCATGTGTTCCTTGACGTAATGATGCACGTTGCATGATAACTGCATCAAAAACAACATTATTGTTTGGTTCAATACCAAAAATAGCTTCGTTTAATTGAACTTCACCATTTTGGTTACCATCTTGTTTGAATAATGCAACTGTTGGCATGTGTTATTTCCTCCCTTCCTCGATTTATTTTACTGTACTTTTGATTGTTACTAAGGATTTGTTTGCGCCTGGCACATTACCCTTGATCAAAAGTACGCCATTTTCTGTATCAGCTTTAACGATTTCCAAGTTTTGGATCGTAACTCTGTTGCCACCCATACGTCCTGGGAGTAATTTACCCTTCATAACACGGTTGATAATAACACCCATAGAACCTGGACGACGATGGTAACGAGAACCGTGAGCCATAGGTCCACGATGTTGACCATTACGTTTGATAGATCCTTGGAAACCATGTCCTTTAGACGTACCTGTTACATCCACGAAGTCTCCAGCTTCGAAAATATCTGCCTTAACTTCGTCTCCAACTTTATATTCTCCAAGCTCAACATCGCGAATTTCACGAACGAAGCGCTTAGGAGTAGTATTTGCTTTTGCTGCATGACCTTTAGCAGGTTTGTTTGTTAAAACTTCGCGCAAGTCATCAAAACCTAATTGGATAGCTTCGTAACCGTCGTTTTCCATTGTCTTAACTTGTAATACAACGTTAGAATCAACTTTAACAACTGTTACAGGAACTAATTCACCATTTTCAGTAAAGACTTGAGTCATACCTACTTTTTTTCCTAAGATTCCTTTAGTGGTCATGAGTACACCTCCAATATTTTTATTTTCTATATATAATTAATAATTAAAGTTTGATTTCGATATCTACACCAGAAGGTAAGTCAAGTTTCATCAATGAATCAACTGTCTTTGGTGTTGGATTAACGATGTCAATCAAACGCTTGTGAGTACGCATTTCGAATTGTTCACGTGAATCCTTGTCTTTGTGTGGTGAACGAATCACTGTGTAAAGTGTACGTTCTGTTGGCAATGGAATAGGACCAGAAATTGTAGCACCTGTTCTCTTTGCTGTTTCCACAATCTTATCTGCGGATTGATCTAAAATGCGATGTTCGTATGCCTTTAAACGAATACGAATTTTTTGTTTTGCCATCTTGTTCCCTCCTTCGTCTATTTTAAAAATAAGACTAGCTCCGTGGAAATTACCGATCCACTCGTGGCAAAGCGGCCGGGTGTGTCGCAACCTTCCACATCAAAGCTGAAAAATAAACAACTAAACTATACTCGTCCCCTTGAACAAGTACTTTTCTATATTATTATAAAATAGATGGCAAATCAAGTATTTTTTTCAATTTTTTCATTTTTTATTTTCATCTGGCTTTCTTTACTCTAAAAACTACTATATTATAATATAGTAGAAATAATTTTTAGGAGGCTTATACGTGTTACCTGTTATTATTGCTGGTTTAGAAAATGACTATGAAAATTTCGAATATAAAATGGATGAACTTTCATCTTTAGCCTACGCTAATAATATGGAAGTTGTTGTTTCTGTGAAGCAAAAATTAGAGCATCCAATTGCTGCTACTTACTTTGGTAAAGGAAAGGCTGAGGAAATTCGTAATGTGGGAGAAATTAATGATATTGACACTTTAATTGTAAATGCAGAGCTAACCCCTACTCAATTGCGTAACCTCGAAGATATTACTGGGCTTCAAGTTATTGATAGAACGGCCTTGATTCTAGAAATATTTGCTTCTCGAGCTCAAACAAAAGAAGCTAAACTCCAAGTCCAAATTGCAAAATTACAATATCAATTACCTAGATTAAGAACTTCTAGCATCAACCGTATGGACCAACAAACTGCTGGTAATACTGGTGGTGGTTATACCAACCGTGGTTCTGGGGAAACAAAATTAGAACTTAATAAGCGTGTTATTGAAAAAAGGATTAGTAATCTTTCCAAAGAACTCAAAGAAATAGAGAGCGTGCATGAAAATCAACGTCGTGCAAGAGAACGTTCTAGCATTAAAACTGTTGCTCTAGTTGGTTATACAAATGCCGGAAAATCAACTACTATGAATGGACTATTAAAACTACTGGAACAACCTACTAATAAGGAAGTTTTTGAAAAAGACATGCTTTTCGCTACTCTTGACACTTCTATTAGAAAAATTAAATTACCCGATAACAAGGAATTTTTCTTAAGTGATACTGTTGGTTTCGTTTCCGACTTACCTCACCAATTGGTTAAAGCTTTCCGTACTACCCTTTCCGAAGCTAATCAAGCTGACTTATTGATTCAAGTTATTGATGGTAGTGATGAACACGCAAAAGATATGATTGAAACAACTAAACAAACTTTGGATGAAATCGGAGTTAAAGATATCCCTATGATATATGCTTATAACAAATCTGATTTAACAAGTACACCTTACCCAAGCTCTGTTGGTAATCAATTTTACTATAGCGCTAAGGATAAAAAGTCTATTGAAATGTTAATTAACTTAATCAAAGAAAATCTATTTCAGGACTATGTTACTCATACTTACTTAATTCCATTTTCTGAGGGACGCTACTTAGAAATAATTAACAAGCAGGCAAACATTTTAAAAACTGACTATCTTGCTGAGGGTACTAAAATAACAGCTGAATCAACGCCTATTATGGCACAACAACTTAAGCAATTCATTATAGACTAAAAAGAAGTTAGGGAAAACTTCATTTCAAGTTAAACTATCAACAGCAAAAACGCCAGAAATCACGTTATGAAAACTTGATTTCTGACGTTTTTTAATTTTGAGACTTTTACCAACCTTTTTTATATTTTCGTAACGGCAATTAATTCTTCGTGATTTTTTATAGATTCTAGCATTTGTTTATCTTCAACAATTAATAATAAGAATAATAATTCTATTACTGACATAGCAGCAACTCGCGAAAAATAATATTCAGACTGCAATACTCTTTGGCGGAAAGCTGTTTTTATATGATAGTCTGCTAACAATGCTAATGGCGACTCAGAATGGTTTGTAATAGCTATAACCTTTATTCCTTTCTTCTTAGCTCCTTCTATCTGCTTTAGAAGTCTGGATGATTCCCCTGAATTAGAAATGGCCACGATACAATCTTGACTGCTCATATTTAAAGTCTGTGCCAAGGCATTCTCCCACATATTAGAGGAAATTGCTAAGCAGCCTATTTGATTAAATTTATACTCTGCATCTTGAGCCACAATATAAGTATCTCCTTCAGCAGCAAACTGCACTATCCGAGATTTTTTTAAAATATTCATTATCTCTTTTAGTTCTGTTTTTGAAATTCCTTCTATTGTATTCTTTATCTCTACTATTTTATTATCCAAGATACTTTTTATAGAATTACCTACATCATCTTTATCTAATTCTTTATAGTAGTTATCTTCATTCTGTGAGGCCTTAGCTAACTCCACTTTCAACTGATGAAACCCAGACAATGACAAATTTTTACAAAAACGAGATACAGAAGCATCGCTCACCTGCGCTAACTTGGATAATTCTGAAATTGTGAAATCCACCGTTTTTTGAGGATTTTTCAACACAACTTCTGATATTTTTTTATCAGTTTGCGACATGTGAGGCATTTTTTCATATATAGTATCGATAATATTTTTATTCATTTGCTCACCTCGTTATTACTTTACTACATTTTAACTTACTATTTAATTCTATCCTTGACAAAATTAATTTTCAATATTATTATTTTGTTGAAAATTAATTTCTTAAATGAATTTATTTGGAGGAATCGTTATGGATAATATTATCGATCTTGCGTTCAATTTACTCCACCCTGACACTACTATTAGCTTAGGTGGGGGAAGTAATGTTAAAAAACTCACTCATAAATTGAGTCAGCATCCTGAATTGAATATTAAAGTTTGTTCTCCTTCAGAATATACTAGACAAATTTGTCGTGATTTAAATTTAAATCTCATTGATATAACTGAAGCCTCTACTATCGAATTTGGTTTTGATGGTTGTGATGCTATTGATTTCGATTTAAATGTCTTAAAAAGTAACGGTGGTATCCATACATTTGAAAAAGAGTATGCCTATAAAGCAGAAAAATACATTATTATATCTCCACCAGAAAGATTAAAAGCTTCTCTTAATCCAAATGTTCAACTTTGTTTAGAAGTTGTTTCTCCTTCTGTTGACTCTGTTTTGTTTGCAGCTAAACAATTAGGTTTAAAAGCCGAATTAAGACCGGGCAGTGCTATTGCTAGTTACGCCCGTACACCTCTAGGCAATTATCTTATTGATTGCTACTGTGAAAGCTGGCAAGACATTAAAAAAATAAATAGCAAACTGAATTCACTTAATGGAGTTGTATCAACTTCATATTTTGAAAACATTGTCCACTCTGTTTTAACACTTGATAAAAATAATAATCCTATTGAAATAAAGAAAGGTGATTTACATGCATAAATATAATTGGGGTATTATCGGAACTGGTTGGATTGCACATGAAATGGCTGACGCTTTGAATGAAGTTAATGGTGAAATTTACGCTGTATCTAATCCGAATGAAGAATCTCTATATAAATTTGCTAAAGAAAAGAATGTTAAGCATACTTTTATAAATCCTGATGAAATGATCACAGATCCGGATGTAGATATTATTTATATCGCTACTCCACATATATCTCATTATGACTATATAAAGAAAGCATTGAATGCAGGAAAACATGTTTTTGCTGAGAAAGCTATTACTATTAGCGCTAAACAATTAGATGAGGTTATTGCCTTAGCTAAGTCTAAAAACTTAATTTTAACTGAAGGATTTACTCTTTATCACATGCCTATCTATGAAAAAGTAAGAGACCTAATCTCTAGCGGTAAATTAGGTGATATCAAACTCGTTCAAGTAAACTTTGGTAGCCTTAAGGACTATGATCCAAATAATCGTTTCTTCGCAAAAGAATTAGCTGGTGGTGCTTTACTTGATATTGGAGGATATGCTACTGCCTTTGCTCGTATGTTCTTAAATGAACAGCCTGAAGTAACTTTAACAACGGTTAAATTCTTTGAAACTGGAGTAGATGAACAATCCGGTATTATTTTAAAGAATTCTCAAGAACAGTTAGCTGTCATGGCTCTTTCAATGCGCGCTAAACAACCTAAACGTGGTGTTATATCTGGCACAAAAGGATATGTAGAAATAAATAATTATCCACGCGCAACAGAAGCTAAAGTAACATACACCCTAGATGCTCACACTGAAAGTCACGAAACAATAACTGCAGGCGATTCTGCTAAAGCTTTAAATTACGAAGTTATGGATATGCAAAGTTATATATCACAAGGTCATGATGACGGTCAGCTATCACTTTCACAAGATGTAGCTCATATTTTAAATCGGGTTCGTGACAATTGGGGTATGAATTATACTAAATAAAATAAAATCGGATGATGAATCAATTTTACCTTGATCCATTATCCGATTTATTTATTAGGAGTATTCTAAAATTTTTTGATCTTGTTCCTCAAAACCTACGCTCTTTAACAAGACTAATTCTGAAGTATCTGTGTCACTAGTAGATATTATAATTTTAGGAACTGCTTTATAATAACTTTTTAAGTGTTCAATCAAGAATTTTCCCACTTTTGATTTATCAAAATTAGGTGATATTAAAAGGTCTTTTACATAAACAGTAGTTGCATTATCGCTAATTGCGTTAACTAACCCTGCCAAGCGTCCCTGATCATAAGCAGCTATCACATAAGACTTCTTTAAACTCTTTCTAAAGCAATCATAATTTTCTAGCTCGTCTTTTCTTCCTAGCGCAGCATACAAATTCAGTAACTCACCTTTATTAAATTTAGGGTTTACTTTCAAATCCACAATATCACCTACTTTCGAAATATGAAAAAATGATTAAACAAAAATTATAATTGTTAAATATAATTATACTCAAAATCTCTAATTATTACAAGTTTACTTTTAATAATGTGTATTTTATGTATATATTTAATTAAAAGCTTTTATTTTCTAATAATTATTTATCTTTTAGCATCACTATGTTAACATTAATACTATGAGTTTTTTAAATAATTATAAAAATATCATTTTTACTCAGAAAGAAGGAGAAATATGCCAGAAAATAAAAATCATGTTCAACTTCAGCGTTCGCTAGGTTTATATTCAGCATTATCATTAGTTATTGGAACAATTATTGGCTCAGGAATATTTTTTAAACAATCTTCCATTTTGGCTAATGCCCATACTACAACCATGGCAATCGCTGCGTGGGTTATCGGTGGTATCATTACATTAACTAGTGGCTTAACCATCGCTGAAATTGGATCTTTATTTCCTCATACTGGTGGATTATATGTTTATATCGAAAAAATATATGGTAAATTCTGGGGTTTCTTAGCTGGTTGGGTTCAAATAATTGTTTATGGTCCTGCCTTAATCGCATCTCTAGGTGCATACCTTGCTATCTTAATTGGTGCATTTTTCCATTTTCCTAGAACTTGGACACCCGCAATTGCAATTATTTCGATTTTATTAATTTCATTGTTCAATTTGTTATCCAATAGATTTGGGGCCGCACTACAAATATTTACCACACTCTGTAAAATGGTTCCTATATTTTTAATCATTATCTGCGGAATTTTATTTGGAGATGAACACGCATTAGGACAAGTCGTAAGTAACGGTCAAGCTTCCATTGGTAACTTCGGCGTTGCTGTATTAGCTACACTTTTTGCTTACGATGGTTGGATCTTAATTGCTAATCTTGGTGGAGAAATTAAAAACCCTCAAAAAATTCTTCCATTAGCAATCATCTTAGGAACTTCCTTTGTGTTAATCGTGTATGTTTTACTTACTGTAGGAATTTTCAAGGCTATGCCAGCTAATCAGATAACTAAACTCGGAGAAAATGCCGCTCCTTATTTTGCAATTAAAATGTTCGGCTCAATTGGGGGTAAAATTCTCAATCTTGGAATTATTATTTCTATTATTGGTACAATCAATGGTAAGATTATGACATTCCCAAGAATTATGTTTGCGATGGCACGCGCTAACGAGCTTCCATTTTCAAAACAATTAGCTTGGTTACATCCTAGAATGTTTTCCCCTGTTGTTTCAGTGCTTACAATGTTTAGTTTTGCATCTATCTTGATATTATTCTTTAACCCTGATAGATTATCCGAAATTTGTATTTTTTCTATTTATTGTTTTTATCTCATTGCATTTTTCGGTTTATTTAAACTTCGTAAACAACGCAAGGATTTAGTTAGACCTTTTAAAGTTCCTCTATACCCTCTTACACCAATTATTGCTATTTTAGGAGCTATCTTCGTTATGCTTAGCGAAATATTCTCTGATCTTAACGGTGTATTAGTTTCATTTGTATTTATTTTAATCGGTGTTCCAGTATATTATTGGAAAGTCAAAAAATAATTCCACAAAAAAGTACGGCAATTCAAATCTGCCGTACTTTTTTATCTCTAACCGTATCTTTTTTCTAATCTTCTAGCTACCAATGACAAGCAATAACATACTACAAAATACATAACTGCAATCATTAAGTACATTGGTACCATGTAAGTTGTATTTTGACTATATATGATCTGTGCATGATATAGCAATTCTGGTAAAACGATGATAGTTGCTAAAGATGTATCTTTAACTAAGGATATAAATTGCGATACTAAAGGTGGTATCATCTTTTGTAATGCTTGAGGCATAATTATATGCCACATTGCTTGTACATAGGTCAGCCCACTTGACCTTGCACCTTCCATTTGTCCAACCGGAACAGCTTGAATACCACTACGAACAATTTCTGCTAACATCGCAGATTCAAAAACTACCAAGGCAGTAACAGCCGCTAACATTGGTGTCATTCTTAAACCTAGCTCTGGTAACCCAAAATAAGTGAAGAAAATAATTAACAGCAAAGGAAGATTTCTAATAATATCAATCAAAAAGCCTACAGCTGCAGATAAATATTTAATCTTAACATATCTGATTACTCCTAGGATTAAACCAATTATAAAGCTTAAAACAATTGAAATCACTGATACTTCTAGCGTTACCCACAATCCTTCTAAAAGAAAGCGTAGATTTATCCATGAATATGCTTGTTCAAATGTTGACATCTAAGTCGCCTCCTTTTAATTTATGCCAATTTCTTTTCCAAATAACGCATGTAATAACTTAAAGGCAATGTCAAAATCAAATAAAACACACCTACAACTAAATAAGTATTAATTGTTTCAAAAGAAGCTGAAGCTATTACATCACCTTGATACATCAAATCAAAGCCAGCAACAAACGCTAATACTGATGAGTTTTTAATCAAATTAATAAATTGATTTCCCAGTGGAGGTATTACTAATTTAAAAGCTTGTGGCAAAATAATGTATCTCATTGTTTGCCAGTAAGTTAAACCATTTGCTCGTGCACCTTCCATTTGTCCAACTCCAACAGCTTTAATCCCAGCTCTTACAGTTTCTGCAATAAAAGCTGAGGTATATAATGTTAAACCGATTGTTCCTGCAGTAAATCCACTTAATTTAATAAAAAATTGTGGTACTACTACATAAAACACCATGGTAATAACTAATAAAGGAATATTTCTGAAAATTTCAATATAAATATTAGCTATTGTCCTCACTAATTTAGAAGGGACTGTTTGCAAAATTGCAAATATTGATCCAATTATCAAACTGAAGAATAGTGCAATCACACTACATAAAATCGTATTTTCAAACCCCGTTAGGAAAGTTTGCCAATTTTCTGATAGTATATGTATCATCTTTCTCCAGCTCCTTTCGCATCAAACCCCTTAACATTTCCAAACCACTTTTGAATTAACTTATCATAAGTACCATCAGCTTTTAATTCATCTAAAGCTTTATCAATTCTTTTTATCATTTGAGTTTGGCCTTTATCTACAGCAATTCCATAAGGTTCATTAGTAAAGTTACCACCTACAACCTGATAACCAGGATTTTCAGAAGCAATCCCTGCCAATATACCATTATCTGTACTCATCGCTTGACCTTGACCAGATTTCAAAGCTGTAAATGCTTGACCATAATCATCAAATTCCAAAACTTTAGCTTTAGGAGCAAACTTATGAATATTTGCTACAGCAGTTGTTCCTTTTACAGCTAAAACAACCATGCCCTTTTTATTTAAGTCATGAACATTCTTAACTGTGCTATCTTCTGGCACCAATAATGATTGACCAGCTGCAAAATATGGTTGTGAGAATTCAACTATCTTACGTCTTTCAGGCGTGATTGTCATCGCAGCAATTACAGCATCAATATTTTGATTTTTTAAGAGTGGTATCTTAGTTTTGGCTGTTGTCTGTACTAATTTTACTTTAGCATCTTTGCCATACATCTTTTTCGTTAATGCCTTGGCCATATCTACATCAAAACCTTCAATTTGCCCTGTCTTAATGTTCATTAAACCAAATAATCTAGTATCTGCTTTTACACCCCAGGTAACTGTCTTAGTTTCTTCAGTTCTCTGAGCAATATTTGCTGCTTTATCTTTTTTTCCACATGCTCCTAAGAAAAAGATCATTAACAACGCTGAAAAAAGCAATGTTACTTTTCTTAAATTTTTCATAGCTAACCCTTCTTTCTATTTGTGAGTAATGATCTTACTCAAGAATTGACGGGCTCTTTCTTCTTTAGGATTTTTGAAGAATGTTTCAGTATCATCATCTTCTAAAATTTCCCCATCTGCTAGAAATACAATTCTATTTCCAACTTCTCGTGCGAATCCCATTTCGTGCGTTACCACAACCATTGTAATTCCACGTTCTGCAACAGTTTTCATAACATCTAATACATCATCAATCATTTCAGGGTCTAGAGCACTAGTTGGTTCATCAAACAAAATACATTTAGGTTGCATAGCTAATGAACGAGCAATTGCAACACGTTGTTTTTGTCCACCAGATAACATTCTAGGATATGATTCTGCTTTACTTGAAAGACCTACCATTTCTAGCAATTCTAAAGCATATTTCTTATTTTCAGCTTCATCTTTATGTAAAACTATTCGTGGAGCTAACATAATATTTTCTAATACAGTTTTATTTTCGTATAAGTTAAAGTGTTGGAATACCATTCCGACATCTTTTCTAATTTTATTCATATCTGTTTTTTTATCTGACAAATCATAGTTATTAACAATCAATTGACCATTACTAATGTCTTCTAAGCCATTAATTGTTCTAATAAGTGTACTTTTACCAGAACCAGAGGGACCAATAAGTACGACAACCTCGCCTTTTTCCACCTTCAAGTTAATATTCTTTAAAGCATGGAAATTTCCATAATATTTATCAACATTCTTAAATTCAATCATCGACATATTCTGTTCCTCCTTCATTCCACGTTACATTTTATACATAATCAAAATCGTTGATATCACTTAATTATTATATAAAAATAATAACAACGTACTCTAATTTTAATCTTTATATAATCAAAAAGCAAGTATTTATTTAAAATACATGTTATATTAGATTACATGGATATAAAAACACCATATAATTGTTAGAAAATCTAACAACTATATGGTGTCTTCTTAAATATCTTTTTTATAAACTTTATATAAAACTATCGTTATCCAAGTTGCAATTAATGCCGGGAAAATTGCGATAATTAGGTATGTAGGATTTATCAAATAACTTAAGTCTAAATTCAAAATATCAGGAATTTCCTTTACTACTTTATGTAATGTGTCAAACATTACTTGATAAATAGTCATATAGATCAATATCCATTGAATATAATACTCAACCATCGTCAATACAGTTGTTGGCAAATTAAACTTTTCTTGAAATTTCCTAAAAATTAAATAATGAATTAAGCCAGAAAGAACAATCACCCACATTGATAACGTAAAAATCGATCCTATTCTTAAAGCATTAAAACTGTCAGCTAAAATAATTGCTAAACTAAATAAAATAATAAACAGAATTAAATTAATAATTACCATCCCAAATAAAAGTGCAATGGACTGTACAAAAATTAAACTCCGCGTTTTTCTAGCATTAAAAAAGATACTTATACCTATTAAGATAATTAAAATTAAACTCCAATCTATTTTGGTAACCCCCTTATAAAAAATACCTTGTAAGTAACTTTTACTACTTACAAGGTATCACATCTTACCTTCTTCTGTCTCTACGTCTGCTTAAATGTTCATCTTCAAGACTTGAAGTTTTTTCATAGTAAGAAGAATCAAACTTAGGTGCAGCCTTTTTTTCGCGACTAGTATATGCAATTTTTGCATCAATTCTGAATGGTTCATTATCTTCCATCGCTGTAGAGCGCCCTGCTATCATAAATGGACCACCTGTTAATACAACAGTTGCCAAATAAATATGATATTTCTTAGCTGCTTCACTAGCTGGCATTAATCCAATTGTTTTGACAGTTCCTAATTGGTAACTTTCAATTTGATTAATACCACCATAAATAACTAATTTACCTTCTACATTTTTCAATTCAAAATATGGTAATGCTTGTGGCGTCTCACCTAAAGCATATCTAACTTTTCCATCGCTTTTTATTTCTTTAAAGATGGTATTCTTACTCTTTCCATCATAATCAAGATGAAGGTAATTAATCTTTTTCAAACTGTCAGCAACAATTTGAATATTAGCTAACTCTGCTTCAGAAGTTGTTATTTCTGCCGGCAAGAAATCTTGATTTTCATCAAAAATACCATTAGTTTGTACAAATCCTGCTTGTCTCATTCTAGCAACCTTTTTGCGAGCTTCTTCTTCAGGATCCTTAGGCTTAATCCCTAAAGCATTTTCGATTTTAGGAGAAATATCCCACTTAGCTTTCTTTTCTGTAAACCAATATATTGCATTAAGATAAGTAAAATATAACAACACTAGAAATGCTAAAATAAAAAGAAGTCCTCTTCCGATAAAGCCATTCGCAAAGAAACGCCATGCTACATATAAAAGATAGAAATTACCTACACCACCTACTACAGTGTAGACTCTATTTTTTATCTTAACATTCATGTTGATATATCCTATCCAGGTATTTATCAACCCTAAAATACTAAACAATCATCTCACCTCTTTTTACTGATTATTATTCGTTGTTGTTCCGCCAGTTGTATTATTGTTAGTTGTTGTATTTCCTGTCGTATTATTACTATCAGTAGTTGTATCATTACTGTTAGTATTATTGTTTGTCTTTGTTCCACCAGTTGTGTTATCAGTGGTTTTAGTAGAACTTGAGTTAGATTTGTTATTCCCATTCGTATTATCATAGTCAGTCGTAGAGTTTGTATCTTGATTTTGATCATTTTCACTATCATCATACGAACTACTATCGTGTTTCTTATCATCACTTTGACTAGATGACATCTTAGAATTATCCTGTTCTGAATTTGAACTAAAACTTGAAGAAATAGTTGACGTAGATACACTCTCTACCTTAGGCTTTCCTTCAGAAGTACCTGTTGCAGTATTAACCGCCACGTTAGTTGCACCTAAAGCTAGTACCGCTGATAAAATCGCAAATGGTGTAATAAATGGTGGTGTACGATATGCCATTTTTCTTCCTCCTATCTATATTTTCACTTTCTTACCTATATTACTACATACGTTCAAAAGAATACATGAATTTTTTATGATGAAGTTTTAAAGATTTACTAAGAGTTTTTACTACAATTAGCACATACACCATATACTTCAAACCTATGTCCGTCAATTCGATATCCAGGAAGTTGAGCTTGCAACAAATCATCTAGCGGACAAAGATTAATTTCTTCAACTCTACCACATTTTTCACAGATAAAATGGTGATGATGTAAGTTTCCAAAATCACATTGATATTTTACACAAGCTCCTGAAGGCTTTTCTTGCGTTTCAATAATTCCTAAATTATCAAAATCTTTTATATTACGATAGATTGTATTATGGCTCATTCCCGGAAAAAGAGTGTGCATATATTTATCTACCTGTGTAATATCTACATAACGATGTTGATAATTACTTAAATATTCCAGTAAAGCTTGTCGTTGCTTCGTTATTTTTAAATTGTGTTCTTTTAAAATACTAATTGCTTCCTTAACCAAAGCTATTCACCATCTCTCTAAATAGTAATCTTTACTTTCTAAATTTTATACTAACATCAATCATTTTAAAATGCTAATTTATTATTTTTTTAATTTTAAAATCCTATTCTATCAGCATTTATCTTTATACTTAATCACTAAAATTAATTTTTCTATTAATATTGACACTTTACTCTAATAATTGCTATTATTGTCACTATATTAATAATGAATGGAGTGATTTAATTGGGGATTTTAAATCGCATTCTAAGAAAAGAAAGTCTCGAACGTTACTTAGATTCCGACAATCACCTTGAACGTGTTATCGGAACTAAAGATTTGATTGCTATGGGAATTGGTGTTGTTATTGGTACAGGTATTTTTATCCTTCCAGGAACTGTTGCCGCAACACATAGCGGTCCTGCGATTACTATTTCTTTCATCCTGGCTGCAATTGTTTGTTCTACTTCCGCTTTATGTTATGCAGAATTTTCATCTGCTTTACCAGTTGCCGGAAGTGCTTATTCCTTCGGCAATGTTATTTTTGGTGAGCTTATAGGTTGGATTTTAGGCTGGGCTTTAATTCTTGAATATATGTTAGCTGTCGCTGCTGTTGCAACTGGATGGGCTTCATACTTCAACTCTTTTATTGCTGGTTTTGGAATTCATATTCCTAAAGCAGTTAGTGGTCCTTTTAATCCAGCTCAAGGTACTTACGTTAATTTAACTGCTATTTTAATTGTATTGTTTATTTCTTTCTTGTTAAGTAGAGGTGTGCAAGCATCTATTCGTCTTAACAACATTATGGTTTATCTAAAAATTGCAATTATTCTATTATTTGTAATCGTTGGTGCCTTTTTTGTGAAACCTGCTAATTGGAATCCATATATGCCATTTGGAATCAAAGGTGTCTTCACTGGTGCCTCAACAGTTTTCTTTGCTTATTTAGGATTTGATGTTATTGCTTCATCAGCTGCTGAAGTTAAGAATCCAAAACGTTCAATGCCAGCTGGTATCTTAGGAACTTTATTAATCGCTACTGTTCTATATATTGCTGTAGCAGCTGTTTTAACTGGAATGGTCAAGTATACAAAACTTGATGTTGGAAATCCTGTATCATACGCTATGCAACTAGCTCACCAAGATTGGTTTGCTGGTATCATTGCCTTAGGTGCTTTGATCGGTATGTTTACTATGATCCTTTCAACTACATTCTCATCTTCTCGCCTAATTTACTCAATTGGTCGCGATGGTCTACTACCTGCTTCTTTAAGTAAATTAGATGAAAAGACACATACACCAAAAGTTGCTCTATATGCTGTAACAATTGTTATAGCTTTAACTAGTGGATTTGTTTCTTTAGATCAATTAGCTAACTTAGTTAATATTGGAACTTTAGTTGCTTTTACCGTTGTTTCTCTAGGTGTTATTCCTTTACGTCGTCGTAAAGATATTGATAACAGCAAAGGATTCAAAGTTCCATTTTATCCTGTACTTCCTATTGTTTCTGTTGTTTTATGTTTAATCATGCTATCTCAACTTTCATTAGAAACATGGGTTGCTTCTGGTATTTGGTTCTTAATTGGTTTAATTATCTACTTTAGTTACGGTATTAAGCACAGTAAGCTTTCCGGAAATAAATAATTTAAATAACTCAAAAAGGTACTAGCGATTAGTATAATTAACTAATTACTAGTACCTTTTCAATTGCAATTTTTCTGTATTTAAAAAGGAATTACGTCATAATTTGCGTAATTCCTTTTTTATTTAATCTTCTTATTTAGAATAGTTAGGAGCTTCTTTAGTAATTTGTACATCATGTGGATGTGATTCAACTAAACCAGCACCTGTAATTTGTACAAATTGAGCTTCATTTGTAAGTGTTGCTAAATCAGGAGCACCACAGTAACCCATGCCTGCACGAAGTCCACCGTCCATTTGGTATACAATATCTGCTACGCTACCTTTGTATGCAACACGTCCTTCAATACCTTCTGGAACAAGCTTATTAGCTTCGTTAACACCACTTTGGAAGTAACGGTCAGAAGAACCATGTGTAGAATCCATAGCACCCAAGCTACCCATTCCACGATATGTCTTAAAGCGACGTCCTTGGTAAATTTCTGTTTCACCAGGTGCTTCGTCTGTACCAGCTAACATTGAACCTAACATTACAGCATTACCACCTGCAGCAATTGCCTTTACAATGTCACCAGAGTACTTAATACCACCATCAGCGATGATTGTCTTACCATATTCACGAGCAACACCTGCAGCATCATAAATTGCAGTAATTTGAGGAACACCTACACCAGCTACAACACGTGTTGTACAAATAGAACCTGGTCCAATACCTACTTTAACTACGTCAACACCAGCATCATATAATGCCTTTGTTGCTTCTGCAGTTGCAACATTACCAGCAATCAAAGTTGCTTCTGGGAAATGTTCACTAATTTCTTTAATCTTACGTAATACACCAGCTGAATGTCCATGAGCTGTATCAATAACTAATGCGTCTGCACCTGCATTTAAAAGGGCTTCTGCACGTTCAAAAGTATCACTTGTAACCCCAACAGCTGCAGCTACTAACAAACGTCCGTGTTCATCCTTAGCAGCATGTGGAAATTCTACTACTTTTTCAATATCTTTGATTGTAATTAATCCAGTTAATTGACCTTCTTCATTAACCATTGGTAATTTTTCAATCTTATATTGTTGTAAAATTTCTTCTGCTTTTTCTAAAGATGTTCCTTCTGGAGCAGTAATTAAGTTTTCTTTAGTCATTACATCGTCGATTTTAACCTTGCTATCAGTAACAAAACGTAAATCACGGTTTGTAATGATACCACAGAATTTACGGTTTTCAGCATTTTCAACGATTGGAACACCACTAATACGATATTTGTGCATAAGTTCTTCTGCTTCAAAAACCTTATTATCAGGAGTCAAGAAGAATGGATCAATAATAACACCTGATTCAGAACGTTTTACTTTACGAACTTCATCAGCTTGACGTTCAATTGTCATATTCTTATGAATAACACCTAATCCACCTTGACGAGCCATTGCGATTGCCATTGCAGATTCTGTAACTGTATCCATTCCCGCACTAATGATAGGGATATTTAATTTGATGTTTTTCGCAAGTTGAACACTTAAATCAACTTCATTAGGTAAGACATGGCTTTCAGCCGGAATTAATAGTACGTCATCGAATGTATATCCTTTTTTAACAAATTTAGTATCCCATTTGGACATTGTTAGAACTCTCCTTTACGTAATTGTTAATATGTTGTCTTACAGAATACAAAATATTTCAAGAAAAAGCAAGTATTCTTAGTTAATTTTTAAATTCTTAATCTTATTCTTATTTTCAAGGTTAAAATTCGTCTTTTAGCCACCTTATTTGCGAACAATTAATATATCATTCAGTAAATAGCAAATCATACATTTTAGTTTCTAATGGGTGTTGTAACTCTATGTTCATTCCTACTGCTGTCTTTTTCCCAATAATTTCTTCACGAACACTGTCTGATACAATCTTTCCCTCTCCTAAGTAATAGAAACCTTTTCCATCGGCATCGCTACGCTTAACAAAAAGATGTAGCTTTATTTTATAATTTCCCATTTTATCTTTTGCTAAAAGTCGTTGAACCTCATCTGAATCTATATGTCGAGGAGATCTGGTATACCATCTCAAGCTTTTGCCATTTTGTAAATCATTACGATATTTGGCATTTCGCCTATCTTCAGAATCTTTCTTATAAGTTATAAAAATTGGACATTCTTTTTCACCTACACGATACCCATACATTGGTGCACTGACATCTTTTTCCCAATTTAATAGGCGACATACATCTTTACGAGTGTATTTTTGATAGAATGTAAACTGATTTTTATTTTGGTATTCCTCATTTAATAATAATCCTGTTTGAATAACATCTTGCCATAACTGATAGAATTTAGGATTATTCAAACTTGTTTTAATTTGATCATTAAGTTGATAATCTAACAAATTGACCTTTTCTACGATAGGAATTCCACCATACTGTTCAGCTTTAGTTGTTTTTCCAGTCTTCACATCAAAGAAAGATAAGTTCAAAATATTTTCAACGGAATTCATTAATTCCATATTGAAGTAAATTTGTTTTTCTTGTAATTCTTGCTCATAATCAGATAAACTGCATACTTTATTTTTAGTCAATAGATCTAATAATATGAGTTCGTGAGGTCTCATTCCATTCAATAATTCTTTGGTTATAAAAGTTAAAACTTGTTCTTGATACAAATTCAACTCAGAATCTTCTCCCATTTTTTGCAAGAAAATATCATAGTTATCAAGATTTCCGTTATTAGCAAAAACAATTGGAGAAACTGACCCAAATCTATAAAAATCTTGTAGCAAAGGTACTTTACCAAGTTTATTTTTCAAATCTTGATAAGCTGTTCTCAATTCCTTCATTGAATCTAACTTCACTTTATCCAATGATTGCAGAATCTTTTCTTGAGCAATCTCCGTAAAATTAATCGTTGAAACATCAATTACTGGTGGAACTCTTAACTCTGCTTTAGCTTCGTCAATACTGCGACTATTATCTTGAGTTAAAGCAATTGGAATCAAATAATTATTTTTATAATTACCAATAAAATCTAATACTGTTACGAAATCTTTTCCTGGATATTTTCTTAATCCACGCCCTAATTGTTGAATAAATACAATACTTGATTGTGTATTTCGTAACATCACAACTTGATTGACACAAGGAATATCGATACCTTCGTTAAACAAATTAACGGTAATAATATATTCTATTTTTCCTTCCTCTAATTCTCTAACTACTGCTCTTCTACGTTCATTACTATCTTGATTAGTTAAAGCTTTAGCTTGATGTCCTGCATCTGTAAATGACTTGGCCAATTCTAATGCCTCATCTTGACGACTACAGAAAACCAAGCCATGAACTTTTAGTCCAGAGTAACCATAATAGTCTAATTGATCCAAAATATATTTCACACGCTTAAGAGCTGTTAAATAGCGTAGATTAGTTGTTTCATCTACGATAATGCCACCTTCTTCATAATCTTGAACCCCAATATAGTGAAATGGACTGAGCATTTTATTTTCTAAAGCATCACGCAATCTAATTTCGTAAGCTAAATTATAATCAAATAAAGCATATACATCCTGATTATCCATTCTTTCAGGTGTCGCCGTCATTCCCAACCAAAAATCTGGTTTAAAATGGTGCATGATTTTTTGATAAGATGGCGCTGCTGAACGATGTGCCTCATCAATCAAAATATAATCGAAATAATTACTTGGTAATTGGTCTAATATTTTGTCTTGGCTCACTGTTTGAATAGTAGAAAAAATATACTTTGCTTGAGTATCTTGCCTATCACCACTTAACATTCCATACAATCTGCCACTTCCACCGATTACCTTCTTAAAACTTTCCATCGCTTTTTTAGCAATTTGTTCCCTATGAACTACAAATAAAAATCGTTTAGGCTGGTATTCCTTAACCGCGAATGCTCCTAAATAAGTCTTACCAGTCCCAGTAGCAGACACAACTAGAGCCTTACTCTTCTTTTCAGCAACTATTTTTTCTAGCTCTTTTAAAGCAGCCATCTGCATCTTATTAGGAACTATCTCACTTTTGGCTTTGTTATTAATAGACTTTTCTGTTACTCGTAAATTTTGCCAAACTTCTTTATAATTATCTATCCAAGCTTGTGTCAGTACTTGGGAATTTTCTATAATTCGCTCTAACTCTGAATGAGTTTGCTGATATAGACTACTATTTTCCGTTGAAGTTAGTTTTATCGCCCATTCATAATTACTTAACATCGCAGCTCTAGTAAAATTAGCACTACCAACAATCATCGTATAATAATCTGAATGTTCAAACATGTATCCTTTCGCATGAAAGCCAGATTCTTCGGCAAGATAAACATCTACATTCTTTAACTTTAGCAATTCAGTAAATACTTTGGGTTGATTAAAATTAAGATACGTACTTGTAACGATCTTGCCCCTTATCCCTTTTTTATCTAAATCTGCCAAAACAACTTTCAAAGGAGTTAACATATCCAAAGTTATAAAAGCTACCGACCAAATAAAACTTTTACATGTTTTTAATTCTTGTTTCAGACTTGTCCAAATATGTTGATCATTAGCATTGACTAACATTTTAGGAGTTAATAATTCATGTCCGGAATAATCAGCAGCATACAAGCCGTTAAGCATCGCTTCCTTCAATGTTTCGTTATCCATTATCTACTTCTCATCCTTTGCATTTTTATTCTAAATATAATTCTTGCAACCTTTCAATTTTAGCTTTCGTCATTCCCAATTTTTCTTCTAAAAACTTTTCAACAGATCCACTTACTACTCGACATGCTTCAGGTAAAACTTCAATTGTTTCAGCAATAACTGCTGTTTTACTGTTTAATCTCTGTGCTATTTCTGTTTGCGATTCACTTTCTAACGCATCATTTATTGTTTCAGAAGAATAATTATCAAAAAATAGATTGGTATATAAGTAATCTTCCACAATTTGTTTTTCACTCACACCTAATGCACTCAAAATTAAAAATGCAGCTACCCCTGTTCTATCTTTTCCAGCTGTGCAATGGAAAACCACACTTTCTCCCTCTTTATCATTTTCCAATAAGACATTGAACATTTTTCGATAAGCAGCTTGTGCATGAGGATCTAACAACATTTGAAGATAAGTTTGTCTTCCAAAATCCATATTACTAGCTCCTAATCGCATATTATTGATGATTCCTAAATTTTTAAACAAGCTAAAAGAAAATGGGTATACAGTATCTTGGAAATACTGTGCTTTATCTGGATACTTATCTGGCGAATAATTGGATTCTTCGGGTGAACGCAAATCAATAATATAACGAACTCCATATTGATCTAGATAATCTACATCATTCTTGGTTAGTTGTGCCATACTTCCACAACGTAATAGTTTGTGCCACTTAATTTTTCTACCATCCTCGGTTAAATAACCGCCCAATTCTCTAAAATTTATACCTTCTTCTAATTCTAACATTCTATGTTCCATAATTAATTTCACCTACAATCAAAAAAACTAGGTCTATCTTAATTATAATAGACCTAGCTTTTATTACTCAAAATATATTACTTCTTCATTTCGCGAACTTCGACCCAATCAACATAATTTCGATTGAATTCAGTAACTTTAACTTTCAAGCCACCCAGTTCAACTTCAGTTCCCAACTGAATCTTATAGTTATCTTGTAAATATCCTGCCAATGTTACACTTTCTGATTCTAAGAAATCTTTTTCTTGGAATCCAAAATAACGCTCAAAGTCGTATAAAGTTGTTTTACCTGAAACTTTATATGTTCCATTGTGATTATCAATAATATCATCTGGCAAAACATCATCAGCTTCATCTAAAACTGTTCCGAAAACTTCTTCATAAATATCTCTATCAGTTACAATCCCACTAGTTCCACCATATTCGTCTAGCACCACAACCATGGGAACTCGTTTTCTTGTCATTTGTCGTAACAAGCCTTGTAATTCTGTGGTTTCAGGAACAGAAATAATTGTTCTCAATAACTTAGAAATCTTGATCGTATCATCTACACGTGATTGACGAATCAAATCATAAATATAGACATAACCTAAAATCTTATCTTTATCATTATTAGCTACTACCGGATAACGTGAGTGTTTTTCTTGAAGATATTTATTCAAAACATCTTTTACAGTTGCAGTAATATCTACCACTTCAACACTTGTTCGATCAATCATAACATCTTTAGCAACTTTATCATTAAATTCAAATGCACGTCGCATATATAAATAGTCTTCTTTATCTATCGAACCACCAGTAACTGCATTCTTTGATAAATTTAAGATTTCATTTTCTGATAATACATCTGTGTCTTCTCCAGCTGGTTTTAAACCCATCGCCTTAACTATACCGTTAGCAGAAGCATTTAATAACCACACAAATGGATAGAATAAGATATGGAAGTAATGTAGTGGACGAACCACAAACATCATCACTTTCATCGGCATATCAATACTTATGTTCTTAGGTACAATTTCAGTTAAAACAACTTCCAAATATGTAAGTAAAACAACACCTAAAACTGCACTAATTGCCATAATAGTTGTGTGATTTAACGGTGTAAAACTAAAAAAGTCAGCAAAAATTTGCGATAAGGTATCTGCTCCGAGCCAGCCTAAGATAATTCCTGTTAATGAAACACCTACCTGAGTTGTAGATAGATATTCATTCATGTTATCGACCATCTTCAAAGCCATTTCAAGCTTTTTCTTGTTACCTTCTCCATCCTCTAACATACTCTCAATTTGACTTTTACGTACTGAAACAATTGCAAATTCAGCTGCCACAAAGAAAGCGGCAAAGAAAAATACAATTACTACAACGATTAAATTGCTAACCGCCTGACCACTAGACAAAATGCATTCCCCATTTCTCAAAATATTGATGTCTTAAACTAACACCTTTTAATTTCATCTACTGATTTTTAATTCTTATATGCTCTATCATAGCATTTTTTACGTAAAATTACCTTATACTTAGATTAATTATTTGTATCTTCTTCAGAAATTTCTGCACTTTCAATTACTGCAATTTTTTCGGCAATATTCCCTGCAATCTTTACTTCATAATTTTCTGGATTTGCGAGAAATTCATCGACACTTCCTAAGGTGTCTATCCTGAATCCTGATGCATTCAATTTAGGTGATTCAACTATTAAATTCACTACTACTGGTACTTTTTCTTCTAATCCATTAAAGAAATTATCAACCTTATCAATATTGCTATATGGTAAATTAATTATTCCAGATTCTAATCTAACGAAGACTGGACCATCTGCATAATCAATAACTAACTCAATTTGAGTTAATTTATTATCTTTAATAGAACTTTCAAATTTATCAATCACCGGCACCATAACATCAGCTACTCCCATGCTGTCTACATCTGAAGCTCTAGCTGTGATTGTCTCCTTGTGATAATCCTCGTTTTCAATCGCAGTAATGAAATTTCCTACTTCGATTTCCATTTAGTTCACGTCCTTAAAAATTATTCTAAGATATAATCTACTATAACTAGTTATACATTATCAATATTTTTTGTAAAAATTTAGTTTTTACTCTCTTTTACTTTTTCCTCATAATTTGTAAAATATTTGGGTATATCTGCCTTTAACTCTAGTTCTCTCATTGAAAATGGCAAAGTTAATTTCTGTTTGTAGCCATGTAACATCATATGTTTTTCTTCACTTACATGATTATATAACACGTCTCCTATAATAGGATGCCCCATTGCCGATAGATGTACGCGTAATTGATGCGTTCTTCCTGTTTCCAATCTTAAATAAACTACTGAATTATTTCCAAATTCTTTAATTACTTGATAATGTGTTCTAGCTGGTAGTGCGCCTATGCCGTCTACTTTTCGCTTACGCTTATCATTTTCATCCTTACCAATTGGTAGATCAATAACTCCTTCTTTTTGATCAAAAATTCCTTCTGTTACAGCTAAATAGTCACGCTTGATTATGTGCGTACTAATCAAACGAGTCAATATTGGTACCACAACTGGATTCTTAGCCACTATCATCGCCCCACTGGTCAACATATCTAAACGATGTACCATATAAGGATGTTCATCTTTTACATCTAAGTATCCAGCAATATAATTCATCAAAGTTCCTGTTTCATATGGTTGATTAGGATGGCTCTTGATTCCTTGAGGCTTATTTACTACTAATAAATCCTCATTTTCAAAAATAATTGGAATTTTCCTACCTTTGTCTACAATATAATTTGAGGTAGCTGTCCTAAATTCATCACCTTCAAAGATTAATTCAATCTTTTGATTTCCTTGAACAATTGTATTCATCGGATAATAGTTACCATTAATTTTTACGTTTTCCCTAATTCTCAAAAAATGGATAAATTTACGTGGAAGTAACCACTTTTCAGACAATAAAGCTCGTAATGAAATTCCACTAAATTCAGCATTGACTGTTCTTTCAAATTTATACTTACTCATTATTTTCCTCATTTCTAATCCGAGCTAATTATAATAATTTTCGTGAAACATGGCAAAATAAAAAGTAGCCTTACCTAATTATGAAACTTGTATCATAACCAAATAATTCTACTTTATTTTTTATCTCAATATATCAATTAAATTCTTATTTGCTGCCTGTCTAGCTGGTAATATACCGAAAATCAAACCAACAGCACTAGAAACTCCAAATGCTAATAAGAAAGCATTTAGCGTAACATGTGCTTTGATTTTAATTCCTCCACCTAGGCTTAGCAATGGTGCCAGTAGATGTGATAAGCCTGCACCTAAAACAAAACCAATTAGACCACCAGTTACAGTTAAAACCATCGCTTCAATTAAAAATTGTAGCATAATATTGGTTGGAGTTGCTCCTACAGCTAATCGTATACCAATCTCCTGTGTTCGTTCTGAAACAGAAATATACATCATATTCATGACACCAATTCCAGCGATAAATAAGGAAATTGCTGCAATTAAACTGATAAATCCTGTTATCATATTAATTTGTGAAGAAAATGCCTTTAGTTCTTTTTCCATATCATAATATGTATATGTTCCTTTATTCATGGCACTTCCATTTTTTTCAAGATACTTAGCAATCTTTTTAGATACCTTGCTTGCCGGAGCGTCTTGAGGGAATGTTAATTTAATTACATCACCTTCATTGGCATTTTGTCCATCGTAATATAACTTATATGGAACAACAACGTCAGTTCCTTTTGCACTTAATGTTCCATATTGATCATACTTACTTCCGCCACCATAAACACCAATAATACGATAAGTTGTCTCATTAGATGAAATTGAAGTTCCAACTGCATTTTGAGCAGTTCCAAACTCTTTTTTTGCTAAAGATTCTTTTATCATCGCTACTGGCTCTTTCATCTGTAAATCTTGTTTAGTAATCTCTCTACCAGCTATTAAGTCAATCGACTTTTCAGGTTTCTTTTCTAAATTAATACTTACAGATTTTTCTTCATCACCAATTATCATCTTAGAATTAATCAATGAATCATGTTCTATTTTTACATCTTTAAATTCTGATCCAAATTCTGTTTTAATATTAGCAATGTCTTCTTCCGTAAATCCATGTGTTGTAGATCCCATATCTGTTGAAGAATATCCAATTTCGGTTGTCTGTTGCCCTTGTTTAGAATTGCCAAACTTATCATACATGGTCTTTTTAACACCATCACCCATGCCTAAAATTGTAATAACTGCAGCAATTCCGATCATTATACCAATAATTGTTAAAAAACTTCTTTTCCTATTAGTTTTTAAAGATTGAAAGGCAGTTCTTAATAACTCTACAAATTTCATTTATCTTTCATTCCTTTCATCTCTTATCATATGACCATCAAGAATTGTTACTACTCTTTCACACTGTTCAGCAACATGTGGATCATGTGTAACTAAAATAATAGTTGTATGACTTTCTCGATTAAGTTCCTTAAATAAATTCATAATTTCTTGGCTAGTTTGTGTATCCAAAGCCCCAGTTGGTTCGTCAGCAATTAAGAATTTAGGATTCGTAGCTATTGCTCGTGCTATCGAAACACGTTGTTGCTGCCCACCAGACATATTTTTAGGCAATTTATTTTCATAACCAGCCAGACCTACTTTACTCAAAACTTCGCTAACTCTTTCCTTAATCTCCGCACGTTTCTTACCAGCATACAATAATGGCAAAGCCACATTTTCTGCCACACTAACGTCTCTTAATAACTTAAAATTTTGAAAAACAAACCCTACATTTTCGTTCCGAAGTTTTGAAAAGTCTTTTCTATCATAATCATGAATTGGTTCATTATTATAATAATAAGTCCCCTCAAACTTATCATCTAAAAAACCAATAATATTTATCAAAGTAGATTTCCCTGAGCCAGATTCACCAATAATTGCTACCAATTCTCCTGCATCGATATTTAGATTAATATCATGTAACACATGAAATTGAGAATCGCCTTGTTGGTAGTATTTGTTAATATTTTCTAGCCTAATCATTATTTTCTACCTGCTCATTATTTTTTAGGTCTTTATCTGGATTAGTAACTATCTTATCGCTATCTACAAGGCCTTGATCTACAATAAAATAGCTATTAACTTCTTTGCCTGACACTTTAGTTGCTTGGGCTTTTCCAGCTTTATTTACAACGTATACTTTTCCATCTCTTACAGCAGCTTTAGGAATTTTTATTCCCTTTTGTACTACTGACATTTTAACAGTTTGACCTAACATGAATTTCTTGGCATCCACTTTAGCATTTAAATCATATTTAGTATTATTGCCCTTGCTATCTTTTGTTGGTACTTCTGACAAATATGATATTTGTGTTTCTTGAACCTTATTAGTAGCTACTGCCTTAACCTGAATATTTCCACCTAATTTAACCTTGTTATAGTCATATTCTGAAATTTGAGCTGAAACTTGTCTATCATCAGAATATAAAGTAACAACTGGTTGATTTTGTTTGGATGTATCTATTTCGACATATCCAGCATATGGAGCTGTTAAAGTTTGGTTAACCTTACTAGATAAAGTATTTAACTTATTTCTTGCAGCATTCACACTTGCTTGAGCATCGGCATAAGCATTTTGTGCTTCCGTTAATTGTCCTTGTAACTCACTATATCCATCATTACCTGATCCCACACTGCTCATTTGTTTCTTAATATTATTAATACTTTGTTGCTGAGAATTCATCGCTCTTTGCGATTTATCAATTTCACCTTGAACTTCCACAACCGAATCTTGCTTATCTGTATTGTGTGTAGTTAGGATAGCTTGTCCTTGCTCAACATGCTCACCATTCTTAACATTAATACTTTGAATATCACCACTAGGAGTATCTAAAATTTCCCTTTGAACTGGCTCAACACTTCCTGTTAACGTAAAGCTAGTTTGTTGTGACACTTTAGCAACACGATATTTGGAATCTTCACTTGAATTCTTATCTGAGATTGCAGAATGTACAGCTACTCCGGCTACCAATAATACTACAACTCCACCAACTATTACCCAGCGTTTTTTCCCTGTAAATTTATTTCGTAAACTTCTTTTTTTCTTCATCTTCTATCCTCCAAATTATTTCCCTAGATCAATTGTGTTCTTCACTATATATCACTAATCATCTTCATTGGTTAATTACTTACATAACTAACTATACACATAACAAAGACTTAACGCAAGCATTTCTTAAAAAATTCCAATAAAAAAATGGCATGCCTATAATAGACACACCATTTAAAAAATAATTATTCTGCTTCCATTGCTAGTAAGAAACAACCTGTAATTCCAGCATCATCGCCTAATTTTACATGAACGATATAGTCATCTAAATCAGGTGTTGGAACATAGTCATTCATTTGCTTTTTAAATGATTCTCTTATCATTGGGAATAATTGTTCTTGCTTAGAAACCCCACCGCCAAAAATAATTTTTTCTGGTGATAAAGTTAAAGTTAAATCTACACATGCTTGTGCTAAGTAATATGCTACAATTTTCCAAGCCTTATCATCTTTAGGAATATCATAAGCTTTAACGCCACCTTGTCTTACTTCAATTGCAGGACCAGCAGCTAAACCTTCTAAACAGTCATGATGGAATGGACACTTTCCTTCATATTTGTCATCAGGATGACGACGCATAATGATATGACCAATTTCTGGATGTCCATATCCTTCGATAACTTTACCATTGATAACAACACCGCCACCGATTCCTGTTCCAACAGTTAAGTAAACACAACTATCTTTACCTAAAGCTGCACCTTTTTTCAATTCACCGTAAGCAGCTCCGTTAACATCAGTTGTCCATGCATAAGGTACGTCAAATCTCTTCTTCATTTCACCTAAGAAATCATAGTTCTTCCAGCCTGGCTTAGGTGTATTAGTTATATAACCATATGTACTAGATTTGCGATTAACATCAATTGGTCCAAAAGAAGCAATTCCAATGGCTTGAACTTCATGCTTTTCAAAGAACTTGAAGACATCGCTCATTGTTTCTTCTGGTACTGTTGTAGGAATTGATACCCTTTCTACTATATTTAAATTTTCATCGGCCACTGCACAAACAAACTTTGTTCCACCGGCTTCAATTGCTCCGTATAATTTAGTCAATTTATCTCACCTCTATTAATTGGTAAACGTTTTCCTCTATAACAATTATTATTTTATAACATATCATTTAAAAGGTAAAGAAAAATATGCTAAACGTTTGACATATGATATAAATTATTTTCAAGTAGATAATTACCTTCATTATTCTAATAATGTGCTATAATACTTTTTTGAAATAAGGATGCAAAATCGCCGGGTTTTGCCACAATATCTAAACTACAAGTGAACTGACAGGCGGCAGATTTTCTGCATAGGTTCGCTTATACGGAGGGTAATTATGCAAAATACTGTTTATTCAGTAAGACGTGAAGTTTCCGGTTATATCGTGAAAAATATCTTCGCATCTTTAGGAATATCATTATACGTTTTGGTTGATACTTTATTTATAGCTCTTGCAGCTGGTTCAATTGGTCTTGCAACTTTAAATATTGTATTGCCAGTTTTCAATCTTTTTAACTCTTTAGGGTTACTTTTAGGTGTTGGTGGTGCCGCTATTTTTTCTTTAAATAAAGTTCGTCACCCTGAAAGAATTGAAGGACTTTACAGTGAACTCATCATTTTTTGTGTGGGACTAGGAATTCTCTTTGCAATAATTGGAAATCTTTTTCCTCATCAAATTTTGACTTTAATGGGTGCTAATCAACAAACCATCAATATGGCAACCACTTATTTTCGTATTGTTTCCTGTGGTGCTCCATTGTTTATGGCAAATTATGTTACTATTAACTTTGTTAGAAATGATGGCAACCCCTCACTAACAATGCGGGCTGCTTTAACACAAACAGCTTTCGTAATATTCATGGATTGGCTTTTAATTTTTGAGTTAAATTTAAAAATGGAAGGTGCTGCTTTAGCAACTATTTTTTCTCCTTTAACTAGTCTGACGGTTTTAAGTAGTCATCGCCATTTTGCACAACGACAATTAAAACTTTTTAAAACCAAAGTCCATCTCAAAACGGTCCTAAAAGCTGCTCGATTAGGTATTCCATCTTTCTTGAATGAAATGAGTACTGGAGTTAGCATTTTTGTTTTCAACTTAGTACTTCTAAAGTTAGGTGGGAATTATGCGATTGCTGCTTATGGAGTTATTGCTAATATTGGGATTGTTTTCTTAGCAATCTTCAACGGTGTTGCCTTAGGGGTACAACCTATTGCCAGTCGCGAGTATGGTAAACACTTATACCAAAACGTAAAAATTGCTTTAAAAATTGGATTGCTTGTTACTTTTTCAATAGCTATAATCAGTTATTTCTTACTTCTTATTTTTAAAGCTCCTATTGTCGATATTTTCAACGCTGAACACGAAGCTCAACTTGTTGCTTATGCAGTTAAAGGTATTCCTATTTACTTTATTAGTATCTTTTTTAGTTGTCTAAACCTTGTTTTAATGCTATTTTTAGCAGCTATCAACGATGCTAGAGGTGCCTTTTTCTTGTCGATTTTACGTGGATACGTCATCCTATTACCATCAATTATTATTTTTGCTTACTTTGGTGGCATAGCTGGTGTCTGGGCAAGTGTTCCATTTACTGAATTTATCGTAGCAAGCTTAGGTATATATCTGACTAATAAAAAAATTTCTACTATGCAAATAAGAAAGGAATCTTTATTGTGAAAATCAAACGTTTAGATCACATCGTATTAACAGTATCAGATTTAGCTCAGGCTGAACGCTTCTATCATGAAGTATTTGATATGCCAGTCATTAAGGATCAAACCACTGAAGATGTAATTACACTTCGTTGTGGTCATCAACTTATTCGTCTACGCAAAGCTGATAAAAATAGTGACTTGCATGCTAATAATCAAACAATTGGTGCAGCTGATATTTGTATCGTCTCTGGAGATAAAATGTCTGACATTGAAAATCATCTTAAGAGTTATTTTGTAAATATTGTTGCTGGTCCTGTGACAAAAATGGGATCTGAAGGCGAAATGACATCGATTTATCTACGTGATTATGATCAAAATCTGATTGAAGTCTCAACTTATAAATAACCTAAAAAAATCTCAAGCTGATATTTTAGATACCAGTTTGAGATTTTATTTTTTATACAATTGTCAATTCTAGACACAGGACCAATTTCCTAATTTATGCAAATCCTATTTAGCCCATAAGAAACTTACTAATGCTTTATCAACCTCTTTGCTTTCATGCAATTTGCTATGTTGTCCATATTTTCCACTTATTTTTAATTCTTGATATGACTTCTCACGACTATTTAATAAGTATTTTAAAGATTTTGATGAATTATTGCTTACCCTTCCATCTGACTTATCACCTACGTCGCCATAGATGTTTAGGACATCAATTTGATTCTTAGGATAACTATCTCTAATTGCCAATAATTTCTTATAACTCTGTCTAAAGATATTTGGCTTACCATTTTTATCTAATTTACTTTCACCTAATTTGTCATCCATTCCTAAAATACCATTAAAATGACCAGCAATATCTACTTGCTTTTGAATTTGAGGTAACCTCTTATCTCCACCGTAATTCAGCAAGTAAAACATAATTGACATATTTCCCATTGAATGTCCTACTACATTAAACTTTTTTATGCCATATTTCTTTTGTAAGGCTACCACTACATTTTTCATCCATTTAGCATCTTCGTTATAATTTGCGTTCTTGTTATCTTGATAATTCACTTCGACAATTGGATTTCTTGCATTCTTTTTCATATTTCCTATTAATTCAACTTCACCCTTAGTCGAAATATCAGCTCTGATGATTGTATTAGTTACACCTTTATTTTTAGCATAATTTGCCATTTGTCGTTCCGCACGATAACTACTCCCCCAACCATGAAAGAATAAAGTAGGAACATTTGAATTAATATAATTTTTCTGAGCAGCTTGTACTCGATGAAGTCTTACTCCACAAAATACTATTAATAAAACAGCTAGTAAGACTAACCATGCAGATTTATTTTTTCGTAACACTATACCACCTCAAAGCCTATTATAAAGCTTAGAGCTTACTTCAAGGTAAGAAAAAAGCACATGGAAATTCCATGTACTCTCTAATTGTTATTTCAACAATGAAGCTGCTTCTTCATCAATAATTACTACAACATCAGGATGATTTTGTAGTACACTTGCTGGAACTTCAGGTGTTACTGGTCCTTCAATCATCGCCTTAACTGCTTCAGCTTTATTCTTGCCAAATGCTTCTAATAAAATTGTGTCAGATTTCATTATTGTTCCAATTCCCATTGAATATGCGTATTTTGGAACATCTTCTTCATTGTCAAAGAAACGTGAATTTGCATTAATAGTTGATTGTGTCAATGCCACTTTATGAGTCTTACCATCAAATGATGACCCTGGTTCATTAAAACCAATATGACCATTACGTCCAATTCCTAAAAGTTGTAATCCAACATGATATTCTTCTAACAACTTATCATAGCGCTCACATTCTTGATCAGCATCTTCAGCCATTCCATTTGGTAAAAATGATTTTGCAAATGGCTTAGCATTGAATAAATGTTCCTTCATAAAATAAGCGTAACTTTGTTCATCTTCTGGCTTTAATCCCACATATTCATCTAAATTTACAGAAATACTATTAGAAAAATCAATATCACTTTTTACTAATTCATCGTATGTTGTTTCTGGAGTACTACCTGTAGCTAAGCCGAATACTTTGACTCCATTATCTAAAGCTTCTTTAAATACTTTTAATGCTTCTTTTCCGCCTTCTACTTGATCTTTAACTTTGATTATTTTCATAATAAATACTCCTTCTTTCGTTTTGGTCTATACCAATTATACAACTAATATTTCTTTTTGTAAACTCTTGCATTCATGGTCTATACCATTTATTATTAAGTTGTTACTTAAGTTAATAGAAGTGCGAGTTTATCGCTATTATTTAAAATAAAGGTGGTCAAATATATGAGTACAGTTTTAAAACATGGACTTATCTATACTGGTTCCGAAAAAATTGTAGATGGATATTTACGATTTGATAAACAAATTATCAATGTTGGACCAATGTCTGAATATAAAGCCCAAGTATCTGATGATAAAATTATTGATTTGGAAGGACAAGTTGTAGTTCCTGGCTTTATCGACGTTCATAGCCATGGTGGTTATAGCTTCGATTCCATGGATGGCGATGCTAACCAAATTGATGAAATGGTTAATGATATGGTCCATGAAGGTATTACTACATATTTCGCTACAACTATGACTCAATCTCATGAAAATATTGCGCATGCGATGGTTGGTATTAAAGAAGCCGCTGCAAAAAATCCAGTTATTCAAGGTATTCATCTTGAAGGACCTTTTGTTTCACCTATTTTCAAAGGAGCTCAACCAGAAGAATATATCGAATCTCCTGATATCGATGCTTTCGCTCATTGGAATGAACTATCTGGTGGCATGATTAAATTAGTTACTTATGCTCCTGAAAATGAAAATACTACTGAATTTGAAAAATATTGTATTGAACACAACATCGTATTATCTGTAGGTCATAGTAATGCTACACGTGCTCAAATGAAAAACTCACTTGCTAGTCACGTTACTCATCTATACAACGCTCAACGTGAATTGAAGCATCGCGAACCAGGTGTTACTGGTCATGCTCTTCTCGAAGGAAATATGTACTGCGAAATCATCGCTGATGGATTCCATGTCTTCCCAGATATGATTAAACTAGCTTATGACCTAAAAGGACCAGATAAAATTGAATTAGTTACTGACTCTATGCGTGCAAAAGGTATGCCTGAAGGAGTTTCAGAATTAGGTGGTCAAAAAGTTATCGTTAAAGATAAGCAAGCTCGTCTAGAATCTGGTAATTTGGCTGGCTCTGTATTACAATACCAAGATGCCTTTAAGAATATTATGAAATTTACTGGTTGCGGTATTGAAGATGCTGTGAAAATGTCTTCTGTTAACCAAGCTCGTGAATTTGGATTAACTCAAAAAGGTGCTATTGAAGTTGGTAAAGATGCTGACCTAAACATTCTTGATTCTGATTTAAATGTTGTTAAAACATTTAGTTTTGGTCGTTTATTTGAAAAATAGTTAACTAAAATCCCTACTAAATTACTTTAATTGTAAATTAGTAAGGATTTTTCTAATCATTAATAAAAAGATAGCAATCGATGCATGATCAATTACTATCTTTTCAAATCTATTTAACTGTCCATCCACCGTCAATTGTAAAAACAGTTCCGTGAACATAATCAGCTCTTGGACTTGCCAAGTAAAGTGTCATTTCTGCTACTTCTTTAGGTTTTGCCCATCGTTTAGCTGGTGTGAGTCTGGCTACTTCTTTAGCCATCGCCCCATCTCCAGCAAAATCAGCCGCATTCATCGGTGTATTAATTGCTCCTGGAGCTATACAATTAACTCGAATTCCCTTATCAGCGTAATCATAAGCTAATTGTTTAGTGTATCCAATAATTCCATGCTTTGCCGCTGTATAAGCTGCTCCACCACCACCAGCAACCAATCCTGCAATAGAAGCCATATTTACAATAACTCCATGTTTCTGTTTCAACATTATTGGTAAAATTTCATTAGTCAACAAGAACATACTTTTTAAATTAGTATTAAAAATATTGTCCCATTGTTCTTCACTAGTATCTAAAGTTGGTGCATAATTATCTAGAATACCAGCTGTATTTAATAAAATATCTACAGTTGATAATTCTTTTTTTATTTTTCTTGTCCACATGTGAATATCTTTTTTCTTTCTTATATCCACTTGTTGAAAACTTAAAGTCGGAAATTTTTGCTCTACTTCCTTAATTTCTACACTTTCTTTAATATCAGCTCCATAAATTATTGCTCCTGCTTGTAAAAATGCTTTAGTTTGTTCTAGTCCTATTCCAGAGCTGACACCTGTCATAACAACTACTTTCCCTTCAAATTCTGGATAAAGGTTCATTATTCTACAATCTTCCAATCATCAGCTAATACATCGCAAGAAGTTGGCATAAATTGTGATAAAGCTGGTTCTTCTTTTGTTCTAATCATCAAATATGGGTTAACTTTTTCTCCATTAAGAGTATCATTATCAACTACGAAAATGTATTCCTCAGAGCCACCCCAACCTTCAGTACGAACAGCTTTTTTACCTTTTTTTAATTCTGGTAATACTTCTTCAAAAGTCATAATCTTCCCTCGCTTATCTAGTTAAATCAATACGTTTACTTAAAATCCACATTAAAATTGCACCAATTAACATTGAACCAAATTCACCGATTGCTACAGTGAAATATGTTGGCCAAAATGGTAGCTTACTTACATAATATAATTCCAATGCTACACTCCATGTCATAACAGTACAAATTATAACTGTAATTAAGAGCTTTAATGGGACTGATTTTACATGTTTACTTAATAAATAACTTAGACCCGTCATAACTAATGTTCCTAATGAACCAAAAATGACATCAACGATTCCCATTGGAGACCAAAGATTTGCAATTGCACATCCAATTGTCAATGCCCATATATAACGTTTATTGAAGACTACCAAGTTATTAAATACTTCTGATAGTCTGAATTGAATTGCTCCAAAACTTAAAGGAGCTAAACCTAGTGTTACTGCTGCATATAAAGCTGCCACTAAAGCACCTTTAATCACCGCAATAAGTTTTTCGTGTGATTGTGTATCAACCATATAAATTACCTGCTTTCTAGTTTTTTTAACTGGGATGTTTACGAACCAGTGTGGAAAAGCCACGAAATACAGTATAACAAACTTTTTTGAATAACAAAAGCGACCACAAGAACTATTTAAATTCTCGCAGTCGCTTTTTCTTATGGGTTAATTTTATTTTTTGCAACGTTCTAGGCTCCAATTATTCATTTGACTTTTCTTCAGCTTCTTGAACAGAGGAAGCCTTTACAATTGTATTAGTTACGTGACCATCTTTAACAGTTTCAACTAAATACCACTTCATATGCTTCACCTCCTAAAAATTTAGTAATGCTATCTACAATCAATATGATAACACTTTCACAAGCAATGTTCAAATATTTCTATACCGTTTTCATAACTTTTATTAAATACTTAATAAATTTACTTATCCATTACTTGATTTTAGCTATTCTATATCTTTTGCAATTTAATTTCAACAAAAAAACACTAAAACTTAGGAGTTTTAATGTTTCTTAAGAGTTATTCAGATATAACAGTTTTCCAATCTAAACCAAAACTTATCCCAATACTTTTCTTTCCTGTATAAATAGCTAAAGATATTGGAAGCTCATCTTTTTCAATTTTAGCAGTTGGAAAATTTTCTTGTAACAATTCACATAATCCGTCAAATTGACTATTATTCTCATCGCCCATTAGGGTAATCCGCATCTGATCATTCATACTATGATACTGAGAAATAATTAGCTCTAATACCTCACTATAGGCTTTCTTCTCTCGATAGTGTGTATTTACCATCGCTAATTTTCCGTTCTCATTAAATTTCATCATTGTTAATGGACGCAAAAATAGATTCGACATTGAATTTACACCGTTCGATACATATCCCGTCTTCATTAGTTGATAGATATCAGAAATAAGCATATAAGTGCGATTATTATTTCTTAAATTAATAAGTTGATCTACAACTTGACTAACTGTTTTTCCGGATAAAAGCATTTCACCAGCCAACTCAACCATTTGTCCTTGTAAGGCTCCACTAGAGTAAGAATCAAATACAGTTATCTTTCTATCCGAAGCTTTAGCATATGATAATACAACTTTAGGTAAGCTACTGATTCCGTTAGCTAAAGAAATATACAAGAACTCATCATAACCTTCTTTTTCTAGACTTTCAAAATATTCTTCTAGATAAGCCGTTGATATTGGTTCTAAAACCGGAGTATCAGTCCTTTTGTCTAACATTTTATCTCTTAAATAAGGCGTCATCCCTGTTTTTTCTGGATATCTACTACCTTCAAATTCAATAGACAATTCAATTTGATGAATATTAAGTTCTTTTATCTTATCAACTGTCAGACAAGCTGAAGTATCAGTTAAAATTGCAACTTTCATTTATTTATCCTTTAAATTATTCTATTCAAAAACGACACTACTATTCCATTTTATCATACTTTTTGTTTGTCTTATAACTTTCCTAACCAAGATCCACAATATGCGGCTAGTATTCCACATAACACTGTTAATAATAGATATATAAACATCATTTTTTGCTTGTTATTATTAATAAGTGTTACTAATTCTACTTGGTATGTGGAAAAAGTTGTATATCCACCTAAAAATCCAGTCCCTAGTAATAACAATATGTGACTACTTGTGATTTTGCTGTGTAAAAATCCTAATAATAGGGCTCCAGTTATGTTGATAATAAAAGTTGCCCAAGGAAATACTCTAGTTCTGCTCTTCAATACTTGTGTCATTAGATACCGCACAGATGCACCTAATCCAGCTCCTAAAGCTACTTCTATCATCTTCGATCACCAACTTTTCCTAATTTTATTCCTAAAATCATTCCTGTATATGCTAATAGAAAACCACCTACTACACTTATCAACAAGTAAAAGGTAGCATCAGTAAATGTAGACAAGCCCAAAATATCCACTGTAAATGTGGAAAAAGTTGTGAAAGCTCCTACCATTCCTGTCCCTAGACCTGTACTTAACCAAGCTGGTAATTTTTGCCTTTCAATCACATAATAAGTCAGGAAAGCTAAGCAAAAACTTCCAATCAGATTAACCAAAATAGTTCCCGTAGATGCTAGCTTAAGACCTAACAAATATCTTAACATTCCGCCTATCATCCCAAAGAAAAAGACACTTATTAAAGTGCCTAATTTCACGTTTTGCACCTCAATCATCTCCACTAATTAATCCTTATAGTATAAGTTAGATTTGATTGAATTGCAAAACTATCTCTATTCTACTTCTGCAAGTTTTTCATCTAAGTAATTTGCCATATCTTTTTTAGGATGGAAACCTACAACTTTTTCTTTTGCCACTCCATCTTTAAATAAGATCATCGCTGGAATACTCATAATTTTATATTCCATCGCTAAATCTTGATACTTATCTACATCGACCTTAGCAAATTTTACTTTTCCTTGATAATCTTTTTCCAATTCTTCTAAAACTGGATTCATCATTTTACATGGTCCGCACCATTCTGCCCAAAAATCAACCAAAGTTAGCCCTTCCTTAGTTACATCAGCTAAATCTTTGGGAGTGATGTTTTTAGCCATTTAAATCCCTCATTTCATATAACTTTGTAATTTTATCTTACCACCATCTCGGAGTTATACACAAAATTACTGCTTAATCTATTTTATTATAAACAAATTTATCCACTGCTTCTGCAACCGCATCATGATTATTATCTCGCTTGCAAATATAATCTGCTTTAGATAAAACTTGTTCATTAGCATTTCTAACAGCTACACCAACTCCAGCAGCTTCAATCATTGGCAAGTCGTTACTATTGTCACCAATTGCAATTGTTTCTTCTGGCTTAATTCCTAACATTTCAGCTAATTTCAACATCCCTGTACCTTTATCTGTTGAAATGTTATTAAATTCAATATAACGACCTGAAGAATATGTGGTCTTGAACTTATCTCCAATTTCTTTACGTGCAATCTCATTAAAGGCAAGTCTCTTATCCATATCATTAACATTGATGATAATCTTAGTAATAGGAGTATCTTTTAAGAAATCAATATTAGGTTCTTGTAATTCAGTCCACTCTACTCCACGTGGTTGCAAGTAATCTTTTTCGTCTTGATTGACATTCCACATGTATAATTCATCCAAAGTATAAACGTGGATACAACTTTCTGGATAATATTTCAGACTGATATCAAACAATTGTTTAACAATATCAAAGGCCAATCCTTCAACATGTACTACCTTTAAATCTTTATTTTCAACAATTGCTCCACCGTTAAAACTGATTACATACTGATCTTTAGTTTGATAAATTCCTAATGTCTTCAAATTTTCTTGAACAGAAAGATAACTTCTACCTGTATTCAAAACTACTTTTACTCCATCTTTAATTACTTTTTTGAGAACGGATACATTTTTAGGTGAAATTTCAGCGTCATCATTTAATAAAGTTTCGTCCATATCAATCGCTACTAATTTATACATATATCATTCATTCCTTTGTTTTAATTTAACTTCAATTTATATTGTAACACATTATAGCAAAGAAAAAAGAACCAGCCTAAACCGGTTCTTTTCTATCATCTAATATCCACCATAATAAGTGTTATCATCATTACTATAATTAGTATCTTTGCCTTCTGAGCTGATATTCACATCATTATCACTAGAAAGTGTATTTCCTGTTTTAGCCTTAGATAAACCTAGTGCTTTTCTAAGCTTATTAGTAATACGTTGTTTTTCAGTTGTTGATGCTACTTCGAAAGATTCTCCATTAATCATTTCAGAAGTTCCTTGTAAGAAGTCTGAATCCATATCATGTGTAGCAACACGATACTTAGTTCCTAGTGTTAATAAATCATCAAATGTTAAGTCTGTCTTCATTTGCTTAGAAATAGTACTTAGGAACTTTTGATTAACTAAACTTGTTAACCCTGAACTCTTAAATGCAAGTTTAGTTAATACTTGACGTTGACGTTCTTGTCTACCATAATCCCCAAGTGGATCTTCATGGCGCATGCGAACATATGCTAAAGCTTTCTTTCCATCCATATTTACTTCTTTACCCTTCTTAAAGGTATACCCACCATAGGTAAAGCTAATAGTTGGTTCTACTTTAACTCCTCCAACTGCGTCAATTAATTTTTCTAGTCCACCCATATTGATAGTTGCATAAAAATCAATTGGCACATTTAAGAATTTTTGTACAGTCTTAACTGCTGTTGCTGATCCACCATATTCGTATGCTGAGTTTATCTTACTTGGGAAATAATCTTCATAACCATAAACAGCTACCTCAGTATCACGTGGTAATGATACTAATGTCATCTTCTTGTCCTCAGGATTCAAGACACAAAGTATCATTGTATCTGTTCTTCCTTTAAAACTACGTCCCAAAGCTCCAGTATCAGTACCCATTAACAGAATTGAGATAGGTCTTTTCTTCTTCAAAGCGTCACTAACATTTCTGGCCTTTGCGACTTGAGTTGAACTATAAATTGCATTAGCGGCTTGTTTAGCATTAGTATATTTTCTATAAGCATAAAATCCCCCAATAATTGCTACAATAACTACAACTAGCCATAGTAATTTATGTCCCTTTTTTTTCGGTTTATTATTATGTTGATGATAGCGTTGGGAACGAGTCATATGTTCTGTATCTATATAACCATTCTCATCACTTCGAACATTATAATTATCATTTCTTCGTGATGGCATTTTCTCCTCCAAAATTATCGAAAAAATAATCCGCTTATAATAATATACTTTGAATTATTTTTTTCAAATTATGTAATCATAGTGCCAGTTTACCAAAAAATTATTAGATAACAAATACTTATATTAAAACGTATTTAATTCTTTAAAAAATATTAACTCAAGTTTTCATTTTGTTACTGTTATGTAATAATAGCGTTAACTTTCTTTTACAGTCCTTATCTTAAAGTAAACCTGACCTACTAATTCAGCTAAAAAGAATCCCATCGCTATAGCTCCAGCTATCATCCCAACTTGTACTAAATATTCAATTGCTAAAGAGTTATTTCCTAAAGCAAAATAACGAATTGCACGATAAGATTGTCCCCCTGGCACTAATGGTACTAGGCTAGGAATATTAAAAAGAATCATAGGCATCTTTTTCACACGTGCAAAAATAATCGCAGTAACTCCAATTGCAAATGCAGCTAAAAGATTAGCTAACATATTACCTAAATCAAGATGCTTAATAAATAAATAGACCATCCAGCCTAATACTCCAATAATTCCACAACCACTTAAGGCCTTTCTAGGAATATTTAAAAGTACTCCAAAGCCTACAGATGAAAGATAGCTGAATAAGATATTAATCAATAAATTCACCTTAACCTTCCCTCCCTTACATAAATCTTAGAACCATCGCAATCCCTAAAGCAATTGCACTAGCTGATAATAATGCTTCTGTTCCTCTAGCTAATCCACTTAATAAATGGCCAGCTAAAACATCTCTTACAGAATTGGTAATTGGTACTCCTGGTACTAACGGCATAACACTCCCAATAATTATCATACCTACTGATATTCCCAAGTTATTTCTAACAGCTAATACGGATAAAACACCAATTACTAACGAAGCTAAAAATTCACTTACAAACTTTATTTTAAATGTTGTATTGATAAAGTAATAGCAAGCATAACCCAATCCACCAATAACTGCAGTTGTGATAAAATCTTGCCAATGACCATTGTACATTATCATCAGAGTGCAACTTATCATTGCTGCAGCCAATACTTGCCATGTCCAAGCAAAAAATGGTGCTTTTTTATCGATAAATTCCAACTTTACCTTCATTTCTTCAACTGTGATTTTTTTCAATTGAAAAGCACGTGAAATGTCATTGACTCTTGATACTTTTTCTAAATCAATTGTTCTTTTTTGAATTGGTTCTACCTGTGCCAATTTATAATTTGGAACTGACATCATGATTCCGGTGGTAGTCTCAAAAATTTTTGGTTCTTTAATTCCACCATTTCGAGCTATACGTTTTAAAGTATCATCAACTCTTGCCATATCAGCTCCACTTTCAATCATAATTTTTCCAGCTAACATGACAGAATCTATTAATTCTTGCATTTGCGTATCTTGCATTGTAACTAACCCCCACCGTCTTCAAAATTTATCTAATCATATCACGATATTTAAAGCAAAAAAAGACTGAAAAGAATTTCTTCTTTCCAGTCTATCATTTATCTACTTAATTATTAGTCTTTAACAACGTTAGCAGCTTGTAAACCACGATCGCTACTTTCAACGTCAAATGTTACATGTTGACCTTCTTCTAAAGTCTTGTAACCTTCACCTTGAATAGCTGTGAAATGTACAAATACATCATCACCATTTTCACGTGTGATAAAACCAAAGCCCTTTTCTGCGTTAAACCATTTAACTGTTCCTTGTTCCATAAATGAAAAATCCTCCTTGTGCCTAAGCACATAATAATTCTGTAATTCTGAGTGGCACATAATAGAGAAATTTCATTGAAACAATCTAAATGAAACCTAGTCAAAAATACAATTCTAAGTATAACATACTTATTGGCAATAACCAAATTATTTCACGAAAATGTAATGAGCAGCTTTATATCCAATGCTTAATTCAGCCCCGTCAGCCAACCTTTTAACCTTAATTGGTCCTTCAAATGGAAGATGTTCTAAAACTTCAATCTTGTCTCCCAATTTAAGTTCCAAATCATCTAAATAAGTTAGCAACTCATGGTTATCAATAAATCTGTCAACTTCAACCGTTTCTCCAACTTTAATTTCAGCTAAAAATTCGTGACTTTCTTCTTCATATTCCCCAGCTTCTGTTGGAATAACTCCACCATGTGGACATTCACGTGGGCTATTAAGAAATTGATCAAGCTTTTTCATTAACTTATCGCTAGCTACATGTTCTAAAACTTCAGCTTCATCATGAACTTCTGATAATTGATAATCCAATTTTTCTACTAAAAAAGTTTCCCATAGACGATGACGGCGAACTAATTTTTCAGCTACTTCAATTCCTTCATCAGTTAATGATATTCCTGCATATGGCGTATGTGCAGCTAAACCTTCTTTAACTAATTTATTGACCATTTCAGTTACAGAACCAGCAGCAACATTTAAACTCATCGCTATTTGCTTGTTAGAAACTTTTTTCTTAGTTCCACCAAGTTCAAAAATAATCTTTAAATAATCTTCTTTCTTAGGTGTCATTATCTCACCTCTATTTTTTCCAAATTTAAATTACTCGTCACTCATAAATGTAAAACGTTTACTACCTAATTATAACAGAATTCAAACACTATAGTAATTAAATTTTGGTCTACCAAAAATAAATCTTAATTTTTCAATCTAACTATCAAATCTTCTAAATCTTTTGGCATCTCACTCTTAAATAACTTCTCTTCTTGAGTAAATGGATCTACATAAGCTAACTGATACGCATGGAGTGCCTGTCTTTCTAGTCCCCAATCTAATCTGCCACCATATAACTCATCGCCTATCAAAGCATGATTAATACTACTGAAGTGAGCTCTTATTTGATGCGTTCTACCTGTATGTAGCTTACATTCAACTAAAGTAGCTTTATCTCCTAAGTATTCTCTAACCCAGTACTCAGTCTTGGCAATCTTTCCTGTATCAGTTACCATTTGTCCGATTCCATTTTCTCTAGGTCCAAGTGGTTTATCTATTATGCCATGCTTTTCTGCAATAATTCCTTCGACCACTGCCAAGTATCTTTTATCTATACTATGTTCTTCAACCTGTTTGTTAATCAATCCTTGAGCAAAACGATGCTTAGCTACAAGAACTAAGCCACTTGTATCTCTATCTAAACGAGTAATTACATGCGGAACTAAGTCTTTTGATTTTTGTTGCCATAGATGAAATTTAACCCGATTAACTAAGGTATCGATACGATTACTAGGACCTGGAACACTTGAAAGTAAAGGTGGTTTATCTATCACTAGCCAATTGCTATCCTCATAAATAATATCTAGCGATTCCTTACTCATTTTGACATCTTCATCTGATTTTTCTGGTGGTAAAATCAAAGTTATTTTTCCTTTACCAACTTCAATAGATAATGACCTTTTTTTGCCATCTACTAAAACTTTTCCATTTCCTTTTTTCAAACTACTTAAAGTTCGATGACTGACACCCTTATTCTTTAAAAATTTTTTGAGTGTCATTTTCTCGTCACTTTCTTTATTCCACGTAAATTTCATCGTTAAACCTTTCTAAAGAAACTTACTAATAATGCCACTATACCAATTACAGATTCGATTATTCCCATATTCACAATCTGACTTAAAATTGCGTAGGCATAGTTTTCAACAATACTTCCCAAAATTCCTGATTGATTAATTAAACTTGGAAATATCTCTGCAGGCACACTAGTATATCCAATGATGCAAAAGATTATCCCTGTAATCAAAAATGCTAAACCTGTATAGTGCAACCAACCAAATAAACTTCTCTGTAATAATAATACTAAGATCAACATTATCACTGTAATGATACTTCCTGCAGTTATCATCAGTGTCACATAACCACTGATATTGCTGGCAGCATCATATACTTGTTGTAACTGTGTACTTGGAATTTGTTGACTGATGTAATTGTTTAATACAGAAGCCAGTGACTCCACTACTCCACTAAAGACAGAAGCGTCAACGGGTACTCCTGAACTTGCAATTTCCTTATTCACATTTGTTTGAATTTGACTACTTAAAGTATTAGTATCCACAATTTGTGTAACTTGTCCGTCATAAATTCTTTTAATAGCAATCTCAACATCTTGTCTAAACTGCTTCTTAGTAATTAAACTATCCGCATAACTTGCTGGAATTCGGTACATTTGAGCAGATGAAGCTAATGTTTGATTGGCTTCAGTATATAGTTTCCCAATATTTTCGTCTTTAGCTAATTCCTTACTGGTAAAATCTGCGTTCAAAACCGTAGTCTTTATCAAAAGTCCCATAGTTGCGACACTTAAAGCAGCCACCATGATTAAAGTAAATAACCGACTTATCCACTTAGCACGAAGTTTCTTGGGTTGCTTTAGCATTTTTTCAGCTTGTGTTCTTCGCATTTCTTGTGATGAATCTTTCCCCATAATCAGTTTCCTTTCTTTAAAAATAATTTAAATGGTATAATCTAGTAGATATTATTTATAAGGAGTTTTTTGATGTTTGTTCCACAAAATAAGTATAGACCTCTCATCGCGTCTATCTACTTAGCTTTATTTTTAATTTTATTAATTTTAGTTAAAACTAACAGTATAGTTGTTACATCATTTGATAAATTTGTACAGAACTTACTTCTACCAATTACCAATCCTACTAATACAAGAATTGTTGAAAAAATTACTTATCTAGGTGGCCCTAGAATTGCTGCAATTCTTTCAATTATCGTTAGTCTTTATATGTTTATTAGACATAACTTCAAGGCTGGAATTTGGTCAGCCAGCACCTTGGTAATTGGAAATCTTATCAATGTACTAGCTAAAAATTTAATTCAACGTCCACGCCCTAGTGATAAGTTAGTCGCAATCGGTGGCTATAGCTTTCCAAGTGGACATACCTTTGGAACTGCTTTATTTATCTTTTTCGTAGTATTTTTAATTGTTCCTCAAATTAAGGATGTTACGTTAAGACGAATTCTAACCTTCTTAGGTTTCCTTTGGATTCTTATTATTGCCTTAACGCGCGTATATTTACATGTACATTATCCTACTGATACTATTGCCAGTATTTTATTAGTCCTATTTTTATGGGAAAGTTCACTTATAATCTGGCGTAGAATCAGTGATTAACCCTAATAATTATTAAAAGCAGCACTCTAGGTGTTGCTTTTATTTTTACTTATTTTCATTACTAGGCTGTGGCTCAGTTGCAGAATTATTTGTTTCCGGCTTAGATTCCGAGCTATCTTTTACATTATCTTGACCATTATTTTTATCGTCATTTTTCTTAGGCTCACCATTTTGATTTTCCACTGATGATGATGAACTAGCAGCAGCTTTCTGTGCTTTTTTAGCTTCTTCTTGTCTTTGTTGTTCACGTTGTCTTCTTATTGCAGCTTGTTGATTTTGAATTCTAATTTGTTCCAAAATTCTATTATTTCTTTCCTGCAATTCACGTGCATCTTTTCTTACTTGTGAATAATACTTTTCATCAATATTTTTTCCATCTAAAATCTGAACTAGATTTTCATTCGATTGGCTATAAGCGCCTATTTCAGTAAGTCTTATAGCTTTATTATAAAGATCATCATACTTTTCACGTTGCTTTAGTACTGATTCTAAAAGTTTATCTTTCTTCTTAGCTCTCTGGGTTAGAATTGATAAAGACGGAGATATTTTTGCAGTTGATCTAAATGTTAACTGTGCTTGTTCATAATCATCTTGTTTCAACTCAGCTAAGCCTTCTTGATAGAGTTTAACTTGTTCTAATCGTTGTTTAGCTACTACATCATCTGGTTTCTTACGTAGAGCATCTTGCAAATTAAGTTCTGTTTTCTTATATTCTGCAGCTTGAGCATTGGTTATTGCTTGAGACATCAAATTATCAAACTGCTTTTGTGTTTCACGCTTTTTAGTATAACCAAAGCCAACAAATACAAGTGCCACTACAATTGCTGTTATTAACCAAAACATCCACCGCTTCATCATCTCACCCCATTTCTCTTTCTAGTCTAGTATAGCATTTACTCACCAATTCTACTTAAGAAGTGCTTGCATCCAACTATGGAATAAATCTACCCATTGTGCAGCTTGTGGTTCAATGTCTTCTGGACGACCTACACGAGCCGTTTCTTCATTAGCTAATGCCAAGCCATGAGGACCATGTGGGAAGATATGATATTCTGTTGATACTCCTGCTTTTCTTAATGCTGAGACAAATAATAAACTATTTTCCATAGGAACAGCCTTATCTTCAAATGTATGCCACATAAATACTGGTGGTACATCCTTAGTAACTAACTTTTCAAGTGATTGGTTAGCTAAAGCTTTTTCATCTTCAATTCCATCTTTACCTAAAATTTGTTCAAAGGAACCTTGATGCCAGAAATTTTTATTAGTTGTGATAACCGGATAGGATAATACTAAACCATTTGGCTCAATTTCTTCTGGTTTATATCCCATTTGTTTCAATTCATCGCTATTCCACTTAACACCTAAACTAGCTGCCAAATGTCCACCAGCTGACATTCCCATAATGATGATCTTATCTTCGCGAACATTCCATTCATCAGCATTATCTCTAACTAATTTTACACTTTGGGCTAATTGTTCCAAGGCTACAGGATATCTAACTTGGCAAGTATAGTTTAATACAAATGCATTATATCCCATAGTTATTAATTTCAAAGCAACTGGATCGGCTTCTCGATCTGAAACAAAATGATAACCCCCACCGGGACAAATGATAATTGTAGCGTGCTTATCTTGTACTCCCCAGTCATTTTTCTTTTCAATTGTATATCCCATTAATTCAGCTGTATGACCTGCAACTGTGATCTTTTCTGTTATTTTTTGCATAATAAAATCCTCCTTAAAACAAAAAGCCACCTTAGTGATAATATGCCTAAGATAGCTAATAAACCTTATATTCTAAACTGTCAAAAATGTGGCTAAAATTGCTACTGCTACCAATCCAAAAAGAACTGAAAGTCCCATGGAACGTGAGCGATAAGCCACAACAATAACAATTATTGCTGCTAGTAACTTAGCCATATATTCTAAACCTACAAATGTATAGGTCTTTGTATTAACAAAAAGGTCTCTGACTACGAGTGCCGTAAACAAAGATACTGGCACGTATTTCATCCATTCATTAAACCATTCTGGAATCTTACGAGTTGAGAAGAATTTCAATGGTAAAAATCGAGGAATGAAAGCCGCAATCATCGAACAGATAATAAGTATAAAATGGTCCATTGACGAATATTGCATCATTTTTCTCCTGACTTACTAATAACTTTCCGACTTGCCTTTGGCTTGATCTTCTTCAACCAGAAATTGCCCTTGGCTTCACCTTTTTTAACGATATTATGTTCAATCATAAAACCGATAAAGGAAGCTAACAATGTAGCTACTATTAGTCCCATTGTACTCTTCAAAGTAACTAACGCAACAATTGCAATTACCCCTGAAATAAAACTAACTAAAATTGTTAGTTTGTTGCGAATTTGCATAACAATCATATAAATAAACATTGCAGTTAAAGCAAAGTCGACAATATCTAGATAATTCTCCATTGGTAATAAATTACCAACTAAACTCCCAATAAAATTAGCTACAGACCAAAATAGTAAGGACCAGTGTTCTACAGCTAAGGCATCTTTAGGCGTCCAGCTCTTATCAGTTGCGAATTTTAAGTAGTTTACAGCATAATTTTCATCATTCAATGAAACGGCAAAGAAATATAAAAACTTCTTGCTTGTTCCTTTAATATATTGTGACAAACTTGAACCCAACAACGCATAACGTAACTCTAGGAAAAATAGCATAATAACTATCGTTTGCATTGGGGTATTCGTAGTTAACATAGAAGCTATCAAGAACTGAGCTCCACCTGAGAATACTAATACAGATACCAATAAAGTTAATAGCGGGTTAAAACCGGCAGCGTGTAATAAAATTCCGCATGCCAAACCGATTGGCACATAACTTAGGCATAATGGTAGAGACACCTTGAATACTTCTACCCAACGTGCTTCTGTTTTTTCCACGAATAAGCCTCCATTTTAAGAATAAAGTCCTCACAATTCAATTATAACACATGATTATTTAAACTTTAAAATAAAAATTAATATCAGATTTATTTGATTATCTGCATTTTACTATAGCTAATAATAATTTTTCCCTTAGCGTCTTGATAAGTAATTGATTTATTATACTCATCGTCAAAAATTATCATCGCTGAATTATGTAATTGTTTATCGACTACTCCTGTAAAAGTATGACGATGAAACTTAAATTCAACATGTGTGCCTTTAACGAATTTTTTACCAATTTCACTAACTTCTATATTTTTGTCTTCGTTAGTAGCTTTTGCCATTTTAATCACTTCCTATTTTCATTATACCCCTTTTTTAGAATTTGAAAAATGTGGTAACATTGAGTCAAATATATTAATTAAGGATGTGACATCATGAAACTTATTTCATGGAATATCGATTCTTTGAATGCTGCTTTAACTAGTGATTCTGCTCGTGCTAAACAATCACGTGAAGTCTTAGCAACTATTATTGCTGAAAATCCAGATATAATAGCAATTCAAGAAACAAAATTATCAGCTACAGGTCCAACTAAAAAACATCAAACTATTTTAGCTGAACAATTTCCAGATTATGAAATTGCTTGGAGAAGTTCACAAGAACCAGCTCGTAAAGGTTATGCCGGTACTATGTTTCTTTATAAAAACAATTTAAATCCTACTATCAGCTATCCTGAAATTGATGCACCTGAACCAATGGATTCTGAAGGTAGAATCATTACACTTGAATTTGATAATTTTTACGTTACTCAAGTATATACTCCTAATGCTGGCGATGGTTTGAGACGTTTAGCTGAACGTCAGGTTTGGGATGAAAAGTACGCTGACTACCTAGTTTCATTGGATCAAAATAAACCTCTTCTTTCTAGCGGTGATTTCAATGTTGCTCATAAGGAAATCGACTTAGCTCATCCTGGTAATAATCATCATTCTGCTGGTTTCACTGATGAAGAAAGAGCAGGCTTTACTAACTTGCTTAATAAGGGCTTTACAGATACCTTCCGCTATGTTCATGGCGATGTTAAGGATGTTTACTCTTGGTGGGCTCAAAGAAGTCGTACAAGCAAGATTAACAACTCTGGTTGGAGAATTGATTATTGGCTAGCAAGTAATCGTATTGCTGATAAAATTGTTCGTTCTGAAATGTTGGATTCTGGTGAACGTCGCGATCATACTCCAATAGTGTTAGAAATTAATATCTAGACGAAAAAAGAGAGATTTTCAAAATTCGAAAATCTCTCTTTTCTATTCTAATCTTCAATGCTTGTTGGTTCTTCTGAATAACTTACCTTTCCGCTTGTACGTAAGTAACTCATAGAAATCCATAATAGCAATAAGCTTGCTACGATAAAGATTAATTGAACTGTCAATGAAATTGTCATTTGGCTGCTTCCTAAACCACTGGATAATGATTCACGGAATCCGTAAACAGAGTAAGTCATTGGTAAGTATGGGTTAATTGCTTGGAAGAAACCATTCATACCCTTAGTAATTTGAATTGGGAAGGAACCACCACAGGCACCTAATTGAATTACTAAGAAAATCATACCAATGAATCGTCCAGGGTTACTGAACAACATCGCTAATACCATAATTATGAACATTGCCGCCAGTGAGAATGAAATAGCATTCATAAACGTAGCAGCAGGATGATCTGGATGCAATCCAGCCAACATCATCAATCCTACTTCAACAACTGCATTTCCGATTGCTACCACAGCACCTATAGCTACCTTACTAAAGAACCATTCTGTTGCAGAACCATCAGGCGTTGATAGTCGACGAATTGGATAAACTAGGTTAAATACCAATGCACCAACATATAAAGCGACTGATAGCATGTATGGAGCTAATGCATAGCCATAGTTAGGAACATAAGAATAATTCTTGTGTTTCAATGTTGTAGGTGCAGCGAACATATTAGCATTTGCACTATTCAAGTTTTGACTATTAACTTCCTTAGCACCAGCACTTAAGCTCTTAGCTAGAGTACCATTGCCTTCGCTAATCTTATTGGCACCATCAATTAATTGTCCTGAGTTAGCAGCTAGTTGTTGAGTACCATTTGCTAATTGGTTTATACCATTTGTTAATGTTGGTACTTGAGCATTAAGTTGTCCAAGACCACCAGCTAATTGGTTACCACCGTTTGCTAATTGATTTACACCACTTGTTAATGCTGGAATTTGTGTATTCATTTTGCCTAAACCACTAGCTAATTGGTTACCACCATTTGCTAGTTGATTTACACCACTTGTTAATGCTGGAATTTGTGCATTCATTTGACCTATTCCACCAGCTAATTGTGCGGAACCAGATAAAATCTTACCGTTATTAGCAACTAATGCTACTGCGCCATTATTCAATTGTGTAACACCTGTTACTAATTCTGGCAATTCATTCTTCAATTCTGATGTTCCTGCATATAATTGGCTTGCACCAGAAGTCAATGCACCATTTTGATCAGTCAATTGCTTTGCACCATTTAAGGCACTTGTTACACCAGCAGTATATTTGTTTACACCATCATTCAAATCAGATGAACCTTTAGCTAATGCTTTAGTTGCTTCTTGTAAAGTAGTTACACTCTTTGCTAATTCTTGCAATTTATCAGCATTACCTTTTAATTCATTAGGATCGATATTAATTCCATTCAATACACTAGCTGCATTAGTTAATTTATCAGACATTGCTGATAAATTAGATAGTTGACCTTGAAGTCCTGATAGCTTAGTATTTACACCATCCATCTGAGCCTTAATTTGACCTGCTGTTGTACCTGCATCTGAAATTGCATTACCAGCTGCTTGGTTTTGTTGTAAAGCTGCTTGTAATTTTTGCTTATCAGCATCTGTTAAGTTGCTAGAACCTAAAACAGCTTGAATATTTGCAGATGAACCTTGAACACTACTTCCAGCAGTCTTCAAATCACTACCTAACTTATTAGATAATTCTGTAGATGAACTTTGAACAGCAGCTAATTCATCCTTCATTCCACTCATACTACTTTGTAGAGTTGCTATAGCTTGCATTGCTGGTTGTAATTGTTGCTTTACAACTTGTAATTGTTGTAAGCCATTGATTAATTGTGTAGTATCTCCACTATTAAATTGGCTGACATTAATTTTAGCAACTTCAGCAGCTAATGCTTTATTACCAGCGGCAACTTGTGCTGCACCATCTTTCAATGATTTAGAATTACCGTTAAGTTCAGTCAAACCTTTTTGAAGTTGAGATACCCCTGCTGTATATTTATTAACTCCATCATTTAGTTGCTTACTACCGTCATTTAATTTAGTAGCACCAGCACTTAAACTATCAGCACTACCAGCAACTTTATCATGTAAAGTATCAACACCAAATACTAATTGATTTACACCATTTATATATTGACCTAAGCCATTGTTTAAATCATTAGAACCTGTTGCTAATTGATTTACACCTGAAGCCAATGTTCTTGTCTTACCTTGTAACTGGTTCAATCCAGATGATAAAGTCTTAGAACCTGTTGCTAATTGATTTACACCTGAAGCAAGTGTTCCTGTTTTACTTTGCAATTGGTTTAATCCATCTGCCAATACACTAGCACCAGTTGTTAACTTCAATACACCAGCACTCAATGGAGCAACACCGTTCTTAAGTTGGATAACACCATCGTTAACTTGGTCAACACCTGCTGTATAAACCTTCAAACCATCAGATAATGTATATGCACCATCTGAAAGTTGTGTAGCACCTTTAGCAGCTTTGTTGAAACCTTTACCAACTTTCTTCACTGTGTCAAACATTGTTGTGGCATAAGCTTCGGAAACAGAATCACGGACAGAAGAATTTACTTGCTTAGCTCCTTCTTCTCCGATAACTTTACCAATGTAGTTCAACGCATCATTAGTGTTATATGTTAGTTGCATCTTCTTAGGATGCTTGTCTAACACAGTCGTAGCATTTTTAGAGAAGTTCTTAGGAATTGTAATTACCATATAGTACTTCTTATGGCTCAATCCATATTTAGCTTCTTTTGCGTTAACAAAATGCCAACCTAAATCTTTATTCTCTCTTAATTCTTTTTCTAAGTCTTCACCGACTTTAAATGTCTTTCCTTGATACTTAACTGGCTTATCATTATTTACTACCGCAACGGGTAAATACTTGGTATTGCCATAAGGATCCCATACTGATTTTAAGAAGAATAAACTATATAGGAAGGGAATAATCATAATAGCAATAATCGTTGCTGTCAAAATTTTATGTTTACGAATGTTATTAAATTCTTCAACTACCATCTTCAAAGTAGTATACCCCCTCTTTCTCGATTTATATTCTAACGTTATATAATATACACTTTATGTTACTATGTAGACAATAAACAGATAGCGACATTTGTCGCATTCTAGATGCTATAAAACTACAATAAATAAGCATGATAGCTATTTTACTAGACATTTGAAGAGATTATGTTTATTCTCCGTAAACAACTGTATTATTAGCTATTTCATTAACCTTATCTACAAGATGATGACTATTAATATAATCTACAATTTCATCTTGAGTAGTCGCACTTATTCTACTAAAACCCGGTGTATTTTTAACTTGAGAATAGAAGTAAACTTCTCTATTCCTTCCTAATTTGTATCCACAAGAACTGTCCATTTGTCCTGGTGCTAATTCATATAGAATTGGTGTTTCATCAGCTTCAGTTTCATCATCATTTAGTTTAACTAAACTAACATATAACTGCGAATTCTTTAAAGAAAGCTCATAATTACCCTTAAATAAAGGATCATCTGCTTTTAAAGCCCCATATACTAAAATTGAAGCTGCATTCTGTTTATTAGTTAAAGTTGATACTGATAATTTTTCTGAATTATCTGATGTTTCCTTTTCTGAACTAGAAGAACTTTCAGAATAACTATTTGAATTTGAGCTTGAACTCTTCTCACTACTATTGGATTTATCTTTTTGTACAACAGTCGAATTGTTATTCCTTGAATTTTCAGTTTGTCTGTTAGACTTGAAATATCCCAAGCTAACTGCCCCTATAACAATTACAATGATTATTGCTACTGTAACAACAATATTTCTTAAGTTATTAGATTTAGAATTTCCTTGTGATCTTCTTAAATTTTTAGACTTTATTCTTGAAACATCTTTTTGCTTTTTGTTTGTATTATCTATTTTTGGTAACTCTTCATATGTATTATCAATATTATTATCAGATATAGTATCACTTGATTGTACTCCTGATAATTTACTTCCACAATTCTCACAAAAAGAAGCTTCTACTGAGTTCGGAAAACCACAATTTTGACATACTACCTTTTTACTTTCTGATAGTTTATTACCACAATTTTCACAAAAAATTGCATCTTTTGAATTCACAGTTCCACATTTATTGCATTTTTTCATAATATATTCTCCCCCTTTTATTACAACTATATAACTAAATTATATAACTTCTTTTTCTAAACTGAAATAACTTCTATACAACAAAAAAACCACCCTCAAAATGAGAGTGGCCTATATCATAAAGAAAATCTATCTTAAAGTTTTTCTTTGTTTACAATGTTCAACTTGTCATCCAAGTCGTAAACAACTGGTTGACCTGTTGCCATTTCAACGTTCATGATGTCTTCATCAGAGATTTGTTCGATGTACTTAGTTAAAGCACGTAATGAGTTACCGTGTGCAGCAACGATTACGTTCTTACCAGCCAATAAGTCTGGTGCAATGTGGTCTTCCCAGAAAGGAATTACACGTTCCAAAGTAACTTTCAAGTTTTCGCCACCAGGAATGATGCGTGGGTCTAAGTCAGCATAACGACGATCGTTTGCTGCAGAACCTTCATCGTCTGCACTCAATAATGGAGGTAATACATCGTAAGAACGACGCCAGATATGAACTTGTTCGTCACCATACTTTTCAGCAGCGTCTGCTTTGTTCTTACCTTGTAATGCACCATAGTGACGTTCGTTTAAACGCCATGTCTTCATTTCTGGAATCCATAATTGGCCAGATTCTTCCAAAGCAAAGTGTAAAGTCTTGATAGCACGAGTTAAAACAGATGTGTAAGCTTGGTCAAATTCGATACCAGCTTCTTTTAACTTACGACCTGCTTCCTTAGCTTCTTCAACACCTTTTTCACTCAAGTTAACGTCTTCCCAACCTGTGAAAAGGTTCTTTAAGTTCCATTCACTTTGTCCGTGACGGATAAATACTAATTTTGGCATAGTAATGTAAACCTCTTTCTTAAAATAATATTTACAAGCCTAATTTTACACTGAAAATGAAAAAATTGGTAGTTATTTCATGTAAAACTTTACTTAATTTTCTGATTTTAAAGCATTTACTAATGCAGATACTGCTTTTTTGATGTTTTCTGGTGTAGTAGCAAGGTTTACTCGGATATGGCCTTTACCACTTTCACCGAACCAATCACCAAAATCAACTGCTAATTTAGCTTGTTTCTTAACTAGCTTTTCAACTTTATCAGCTGGAACAAGTGCTGATAAATCAATCCACATGAGATATGTTCCTTCTAGATCACTAACTTTAATTTCAGGGAATGCTTTAGTTAATTCATCGCGCACATAAACGAAGTTATCTCTAATTACTTCGATCATATTGTCTAACCATTCTGCACCTTCGCGATATGCAGCTTCTGCAGCTACACGACCTAATAGACTACCTTGAGGAGCACTTAAACGACCCACTACTTCATCATATAAATCGCGAATTTGAGGATTAGGAATAACTACATGACTGTTTAATAATGATGCCATATTAAATGTCTTAGAAGGTGCATCCACCATTACTAAGTTATCACGATAGAAACCATCTTTAATTGATAACATAGATGTGAACTTCTTATCTCCAATAATTAAGTCATGGTGGATTTCATCAGCAATAACTCTTACTTTTTCATCGTGGCAGATTGCTAGTAATTTTTCCAATTCATCTTCAGACCAAACTCTACCAACTGGATTATGTGGACTGCAGAAAATTAGTAACTTAACATTGTTTTCTTGCATCTTCTTTTGGATATCTCCGTAATCCATTTCGTAATGTCCATCATGATTTACCAATTCAGAAATTACTAATTTGCGATTGTTATTTTCAATTACTCGCATGAATGGGTAATATACTGGTTGTAAAACCATGATCGCTTCACCCGGAACTGTTAAGGTTTCAATCAAAGTACTTAATGATTGCACTACCCCTGTACCAAATCTCATCCAATCTTTATGCAATTCAATTCCATAACGTTCCTTTTGCCAGTTAAAGTATGCTTCATAATAGCTATCTGGCACTAAAGAATATCCAAAAGCACCATGTTCAACACGTTCAACCAATGCTTTTCGTGCTGCTTCAGGAACTTTGAATTCTGTATCTGCTACCCATAAAGGTAAAAGATCAGTTTCGCCGAATTGAGATTCTAAGCCATCCCATTTAGATGAGTTAGTGTTACGACGTTCAACTGCGTATTTCTTGATAAATTCTTCTTTTTCCATCTATTTTACCTTCTCTCTGAATTTCTTCAGTCTTTCTCTGCGAATATGGTCGCTTTTAACCCCTAAAATATCCAAAAGGAATGTAAATACTGGGATACCAACAATTAATCCCCACATTCCAAATAAATGTTCAGACACATATAGTACAACAAATGTGTAGAAAATTGGTAATTCTGTTCTGCTTGACATTAACTTAGGATTTAACACATATGCTTCTAAGGCATGAACCACGCAAAGCATAATAATGATGTAAATAATATACTTTACCCCACCAACAGTGTAACCAATTAACATCATCGGAATTGCTGAAATGATAACACCAGCAACTGGAATCATACTCATGAAGAATATTAATAACGCTAAACTGAACAATTGAGGCATCTTCATACATGCTAAAATCGTTGTTGTAATTGCTGTATTAATTAAAGCAATAATAAATTGAGTTTCTAATACAACCCCAAAACTGTTAATAAAAATCTTAGCAAAGTAGTAAACGTCATTAAAGAACCATGAATATGGACCCTTTAAAAATGATTTTGAAAACTTAAACAAATCATCTTTATCAATTGTAAAGAAAAAGCTTAGTAATAACGCCATAATAAACGTCATTCCCATCGTTCCAATATTCGCCAAATACTTAACGATAATTGACATACCACCACGCATTTGCTTCATAATATCGGATTGACTAATATACTGTGTGACCATATTAATCACATCATTTGTTCCCTTAGGTGGATGATTGTAGAACTTAACAATGTAATTTACCAAATTTTCCGATTGTGTAACTAATTTTGGTAGGTAGATAGTTATTGCTAAGTAAATACCACCTATCATCAACAAATAAACAATGATGACAATTAATTTAGAAGGAATATCTATTTTCTTTCTAATTGCATCATTTAAACTAATAACTAGAAACGAAAAAATAAAGGTTAGTAAGATTAAACTCATCATACTTCGAGCTAGATACAGCACTCCTACTAAAAATAGTAAAACTGTAAATCGCCTTAACCGTTCGTTTCCTAAAAAACGTTGCCACAGTGTCAAAAACATCACTTCCCTAGCATAATACCTTTATTTTACAATTTTAGTTCAATAATGTCTTTAATTTTCCCCCAATTTTACCTATAATCGATAAAGTATGTTTTTTAGGTGGTGAAATTTTGCAAACAAGAACACATTTAAAAGGAGTTATTTATGCTAGTTTAGCTGGTATTTTCTGGGGAATGGCTGGAATTGCCTCTGAATATCTTTTTCAAGATCAACACGTTTCAGTTTATTGGATGATGGGTGTAAAAATGAGCTTGTCAGCATTAACTTTACTGGGATTGGCTTACTATCTTGATGGTAAGAAAATTTTTCTGGTCTTTAAAAGTTTCAAGGATATTTTGGGAATTGTCTTATTCTCCATTTTAGGTTTGGCAGGAGTACAATTTACTTATTCAATGACTGTTAATTACAGTAATGCAACTGTCGCAACTATCATCCAAACTTTAGGGATTCTTCCTGTTATCTTTTATTCAGCTATTATTTTCAAACAATTACCTGGTAGAAAACAATGGATTGCGACTATTACTGCTCTTATTGGTGCTTGGTTATTGGTTACTAAAGGTTCTTTTAATCAACTTGCGATCTCAAAAGAGGCAATTATCTGGGGAATTTTTCTGATGCTAACTCAAGCCGGAAATTCTGTTTTGCCAGTTGATCTTTTACGTCGACATAATCCTACTACTATCAGTGCTTGGGCGATGCTAGTTGGTGGTATTGTCTTTGAATTTATTCATCCAGTATGGAAGTCTGTTCCAAAATTTACACCAGCTATTACTTTGAACATGCTTTTTTTAATCTTCATCGGAACAGCTTTATCTTACTATCTTTTTGTAAAAAGTCTCCATCTCATTAGTGCTACTGAAGCAACTTTATTAGACACTTTTGAACCCTTAACCGCTGCTTTATTGGACTTTCTTATCTTTAAGATGAGTTTTAACTGGGCTGAAATCCTCGGTAGTCTTCTAGTTATCAGTACTGTTTTTATTCTGGCTATTGGGACAGAAGATAATAAAGATAGCAACCATAATCTTTAAAAACTATAATCATAGCAAAAAAGCGTTGATGTGCATCAACGCTTTTTATTAATTCTCTATATTTCCAGTAGTTTTTCCACCTTATCTAACAAATAGTCCGGTTCTTCATTTTTCAATAATTCAATATCATAAGTGTCCCAAGCACAGCCACATGTTTTAACTTCAGCAGCTTTACCCATTTGTAAATCATACTTAGCATCGCCAATCATAACCGTCTTTGCCTTATCTAAATCATGTCTATCAGCAAGTATATTTATACCATCTGGAGCTGGCTTGTAGTTTTCCACTTGATCAGATCCAATTGTGTCTGTAAACAAATCTGCTATCCCCAAGTTTTCCAAATTTCTATTTAAGGAAACTGAGTTCTTGCTTGATACCACAAATAAACGTTTCCCATCCTCAACTAATTGCATCAAAGTTTCTTTCATACCTGGGAAAAGTTGTGTAATTTCAAGTTCTAATTCACTGTAGTATTGTCTAAATATCGCAAAAACTTCTTCCCATTCAGTATCGTTTAACTCACGATTAGATATTTTAGGGAAGAATGTTTCGATTGGAACACCCATATAATATCTGACTGATTCTGCAGTTGGCTTCTCCAATCCATAATCAACAAAAGCTTTTTGAACTGCGATAATTCCAGTTTCACCAGAATCAGCAATTGTACCGTCAAAGTCAAATAAATAATTTTCTAACATAACTCACCTCAAGAAAAAAGCCAGTAATAATACTGACTTTTTGTTTATTATAATCTTAACGAAAGATCTATTTTAGTTCAAATTAATTTTTATCGTTAGAATATGTGTATTTAATATGGTAGGAACGCTTTGCCCCACGTGGTAATACAATATCTCCAAATGTTTCTTGATTAATTGCATCTGGTAAAGTTTGAGCTTCTAAAGCTACCCCTTCTTGTTTCTTAGCAGGGCGTCCATTATCACGTTTGAAATGAACATCTGGCAAATCATCATTCATTGTATACATGATCAAACTGTTACGATCTGAATCAATTGTTACTGTATTTCCAGATTGAGTATCACGTAAAACAGCGATTGGTTCCACAGCCTTACCTGGTCCATTTACAACAAATGCATCATCAAAGCCACCTTTTTCATTTTGTTGGATAGCTTCGTATAAATTAGCACCTTTAGTAAAATCATAAGCTGTACCTTCGCCATGACGAATGCGGCCTGTTGGAATTAGGTTCTCATCTAATTCTAGATATCCGTCACTATTGATTTTAAGCTCATGACTAGCCAAATCAGAACGATTGCTCAAGTTAAAGTAAACGTGGTTAGTTGGGTTAAATAGTGTATCTACCTTATCGTCTCCAAGTGCATTAAAGGAAATTGTTACGTTATTACTATTGTCTAAAGTATAGATAACAGTTACTAAAATATCTCCTGGGAATCCATCAACTGCACTTAAAACTTGTTTTTGGAAAATTACACTAATGCTGTTACGGTTAGCAGAAGTTGTAAAGCTCCAGTTATAAGTATTAAATCCATGAGGACCACCGTGCAAAGTATTACCGTTTTCATTTTGTGGTAAAGTTACTTGTTCCCCATTAATTTCGCACTTACCATTCTTAATTCGACCTGCAACACGACCAATTACTTGATTAGTGCATAAACCATTGCTGTAGTATTCAGCTACTGTGTTATAGTTTAAAATCAAGTTTTGTTTTGTACCGTCTGCAGCTGGTACTAAGAATTCGTGCCATAAAGCTCCCATTGTCAAACATGAGATTGCTACTCCATTATCGTTTGTCAATGTAATTTTGTTTACCTTTTCACCGTTCAGTTCACCAAAACGTTCTGCTGAGATGTCCATCAAAATCTTCCTCCAATTATTTCAATTTATATAATCATTGTACACTAATTCACGACTATTTTGTAGACCGTTTTCAAAACCCATTCTAATAAAAAAGAAGAATGGAATTCCATCCACCCTTCTTGGTAACTCTAGAATAATGCGTCTTCTTGTTTCTTTCGCAGTTCTTTAAAAGTTTCAACCATGATTAAAGTATCTTCAACTAATTTATCCAACCTGAAGTTAATATCAGCATTGATGATTTCTTGTCTGAACAAATCCTGTCCTTCAATAAAGACAATTTCTGGTAAAACTTGTGCCTTCATATATGACAAGATTGGCTTAAGTTGCATCTCAGCTACTAAATAATGCTTAGCAGAACCAGCAGTAACCACAATTGAAACCACTTTGTCACGTAAGGCTTTTTCCGGCAGTAAATCAAAAATATTTTTCACTGATCCAGGAATTGAAGCTTGGAAAATCGGTGTTCCAATTATTAGGGCATCTGCCTCCATAATCTTAGTAGTAACTTCCAAAGTATCTCCTTGATATTCGGTATAATTACGTCCATCGCTAAATTGAATATCCTTTTCACCCAGATCTATCAAGTCAAATTCAACCTCTGGAAAATCTTTATTCATCTTTTCTGCTACATATTTCATAGCAGTTAGAGTCTTTTTCCCAATTATAGCTCCGGAAATTGCTACAACTTTCATATTATTTCCCCTTTGTATACTTTTTAACTTCTGGTAAAATCTTTGTTCCGATAATTTCGATGTTCTTCATAACTTTTTCAAATGGCATTCCACCAAAATCAATTTGTGCTAAATATCTTTGATGGCCTAGTTCTTCGTATTGATAAATCATTTTTTCGATAATTTGTTGCGGACTTCCTACTAACATTACATCATTCATGTCTGCGCCATTAGCAAATAAACGTTTATGATAACCTGTACCATTTGCTAACTTCATTCCTTGATCTACATAAGGATAAAGTTCTTTTAAAGCAGTCTTAGTATCATCAGCTGCATAGAAAAATCCTGTTGTTGCTACCGGAAAATCACTTGGATTATAGTTCTTCATCTTCAAACTTTGACGATAAGCATCGATTGAACGCTTAAAGATAGGCAATGGGCCACCTAATAAAGTGATTGTCATTGGTACACCTTGTAATCCAGCTTTAATTGCACTTTCAGCTGGTCCACCTACTGCACGCCAAATTGGTAGCTTATCATTCAATGGTCTTGGTAAAACTTCTGCGTCTTTTAATGGTGCTCGGAAATTACCTTCCCAGTTAATGCGATGATTTTCGTTAATTTTGAGTAGTAATTCAAATTTTTCTTCAAATAATTCCTCGTAGTCATTCACGTTATAACCTAACAAATCAAATAGCCCTAAACGCGAAGCACGTCCACCAATAATTTCAGCACGACCATTGGACAGTAAATCTAATGTCGCAAAATTTTCATAAATTCTAACAGGGTCAGATGTTGAAACAATTGTTGCAGATGAGCCAATCTTAATCTTTTCAGTAGCTTGAGCAACTGCTCCTAAAATAACTACATGAGCTTGTCCAACAAAATATTTTTGATGACTTTCACCTACACTAAAAAAATCTAATCCTGCTTCTTCTGCTAATTTTGCTTCAGCAACAATTTGATCAATTCTTTCTTTAGCTGAAACACGTTTGCCTGTAAGGGCATTAGGCATGTGATCTCCTAGTGAATATAAGCCAAATTCTAGTCCATTTTCTTTATTTATACGATAATCTTCCATTGCCATTGTTAAAACCTCTTTTTTATCTTGCTTACTTTATGTAAGTTATTCTACTAGGATTTTTTCTTTTGTGAAGAGGTTTCATTTTAATAACTAGGTAACTTAAAGTATACTTTTAGATGAATACTGAGATATTGCGAGGTATATTTATGAAGATTGATCCACAATTTTGCCGTGTTGATGATGGTTTGGATACTATTTTGGGTAAATGGAAAATACCAATCATCTTATATCTATTAAAAAATCAGACTATGCGTTTCTCAGACTTGCAAAAGGTTCTTCCTGAAATTTCAAAGAAAATGTTATCTAAGAATCTCAAAGAACTTGAAGAAGATGATTTAATTACTAGAACAGTCTACCCTACTGTCCCACCTAAAGTTGAATATAGTCTTACTGAACATGGAAAAGAACTTGAAGATATCATTGATAGTCTTCATAAATGGGGTTTACGTCATCAACAACACTTATCAAAAAAAGCTTGAAACTCGTTTTTAGAGTCTCAAGCTTTCTTTATTTTTAGTCGTTATATCCTTGTGGATGAGTTGTATGCCATTTCCAAGCAGTTTCGATAATCTTGTGAATGTCATCAAATTCTGGTTTCCATCCTAGAACTTTGCGTGCTTTTTCTGAAGCAGCAATCAATGTATCTGGATCTCCCCCACGACGAGCGGCAATTTCAGCTGGAATTTCTTTACCAGTTACTTCACGAGCAGCTTTTACGATTTCTAAATTAGAAAAACCTGTTGAAGAACCTAAGTTAAAGGCACTTGATTCGTTACCATTACGTAAATAATCTACTGCTAAAATATGTGCATCTGCTAAATCAAATGGATGTACGTAGTCACGGACATTAGTTCCATCTGGAGTGTTGTAATCATCGCCAAAAATTTGTAACTTTTCACGTTCACCCATTGCTACTTGCAATACGATTGGTAATAAGTGTGTTTCTGGATGATGATCTTCACCAATAGATCCATCTGGTTTTGCACCAGCCACATTGAAGTAACGTAAAGCAACAAACTTAATTCCATAAGCTTCATCTGCCCAACGCATAATTTTTTCCATCATTAACTTACTTTCGCCATATGGGTTGATTGGAAGTTGTGGATCATCTTCATAGATTGGCATTTTTTCAGGAATACCATATGTAGCAGCTGTGGACGAGAAGACGATATACTTGATATCAAACTCATTCATAACTTCAAGAAGTTTAACCATACCTGCTGTATTGTTATCGAAATACTTCAAAGGATCTTTCATAGATTCTGCAACTAATGAGAATGCTGCAAAGTGAATTACTGCATCAATATCTGGATTTTCAGTGAAAACTTTACGCATGAAATCCTTGTCTGCTAAATCCCCTTGATAAAATTTTGCTTCTTTGCGTACCGCAGCTAAATGACCTGTAACCAAGCTATCAACTACGACAACGTCTTTACCCGCTTCAACTAAGCGATCTACAGTGTGGGAACCAATGTATCCAGCACCACCTAAAACTAATACTGACATAACTTTCCTCCTAAAATTACTTATCTCTTATTTTACCACCTTCTTTAGCTGCTGTGTGTCACCACTTGTCGTTTTTTTACAATTGTGCTTTACTTTATTGTATAAGAATTGACTTTTTATGATAGAAAGTGGGGAGAAAATGGCTGAATTAGTCTATAAAAATATTATCAGTGATTTAAAAGAAAAAATATTTGCTGGTAAGTTTACTGATATGAAACTACCAGATGAACGTTCATTAGCTGAACAATACAATGTTAGTCGTAGTTCGGTCAAACGTGCTCTTAACAAAATGTCTAACGAAGGTATTATTTTTAAAAAACGGGGATCTGGTACTTTTATTAATCCCTTGTATTTAAAAAATGAATCTATTTTTAATTATGAAGAAGGATCAAACTTGGGAATTTCTGATAACTTTAGGTTAAAAGGAAAGAAACCTCAGACTAAAATTTTAGACTTTCAAGTAATAAAACCGACTTCAGAATTACAAAGAGATTTATTCTTATCTTCTGAAGATTTTGTGTATAAGATTATTCGTCTTCGTCTTTTTGAAGATGAACCTTTTATGATTGAAACAGGATATATTCCTATTAAAATCTTACCTAAGCTCAGTCGTACTCAGCTTGAAAGTTCAATCTTTGCTTACATTCAATCTGAACTTAACCAAACTGCCAGCAAGTCATTCATGTCAATCTATGCCGAACCTTCAACTACAGAAGATCAAAATTTACTCAACCTTAAAGAAAACGAACCAGTTAGTGTTATGGAAGGTATCTTCTTTTTAGATAATGGTACTCCATTTGAATTTTCACAAATGAGACTGCATTTTAAGTATCTTAAATTCAATACATTTATTAATCTAGATTAACTCTCATGCTTTGCATTGAGAGTTTTTTCTTAATATTCTTTAAAATTGGTACGTTCCAATTTTAAAAATGGTTGACATTTTATAAAAAAGCGTTATTATTTACTTGTAAAGTTAATTATTAAAGAAAAATAGACTTATTATTAGGAGGATACACTCATGACAGATTATTCATCCCAAGAATATTTAGATAAATTAGATGCTTATTGGCGTGCTGCTAATTACGTTTCAGTTGGTCAATTGTATTTAAAAGATAACCCCCTACTTCGTCGTCCTTTAAAAGCAGAAGACGTTAAAGTTAAGCCAATCGGTCATTGGGGAACTATTGCTGGACAAAACTTCATTTACGCTCATTTAAACCGTGTTATTAACAAATATGACTTAAATATGTTCTATGTTGAAGGTCCTGGTCATGGTGGTCAAGTTATGGTTTCTAATTCATATCTTGATGGTTCTTACTCTGAAATATATCCTGAGATCTCTCAAGATGAACAAGGTATGAAACGTTTATTTAAACGATTCTCTTTCCCTGGTGGTGTAGCTTCTCATGCTGCTCCAGAAACACCAGGTTCTATCCATGAAGGTGGCGAATTAGGTTACTCTATCTCTCATTCTGTTGGTGCAGTGTTAGATAATCCTGATTTAATTGTTGCAGCAGTTGTTGGGGACGGTGAAGCTGAAACTGGTCCTTTAGCTGCTTCATGGCAATCTAATAAATTTATTAATCCTATTCATGATGGTGCTGTTCTGCCAATCTTAGATCTTAACGGATTTAAGATCTCTAACCCTACTATTCTTTCTCGTGAAAGTGACGAAACTTTAACTAAGTACTTTGAAGGAATGGGATGGCATCCAATCTTTGTTGAAGGCGATGATCCTAAGTTGATGCATCCTGCAATGGCTAAAGCAATGGATGAAGCAATTGAAGAAATTAAGGCTATTCAAAAGAATGCTCGTGAAAATAACGATTCTAGCCTTCCAACATGGCCTGTTATTATCTTCCGTGCCCCTAAAGGTTGGACTGGTCCTAAAGAATGGGATGGCGAACCAATTGAAAATTCATTCCGTGCCCATCAAATTCCAATTCCTGTTGACCAAAATGATATGCAACATGCTGATGCTTTGGTTGACTGGCTTGAAAGTTATAAACCTGAAGAATTGTTCGATGAAAATGGTAAGTTGAAAGCTGAAATTGCTGAAATTACACCTAAGGGCGACAAGCGTATGGCTGCTAACCCTCACACTAACCCTGGTAAATTAATCAGAGAAGTTATCAAACCTGATTTCCGTGATTTTGCTGTTGATACATCTGTTCCAGGTAAAGAAGTTGCTCAAGATATGACTGTTTTAGGTAAATACCTTGAAAAAGTACTTTCTGATAACCGTCATAACTATCGTGTCTTTGGTCCTGACGAAACAATGTCTAACCGTTTAGCACCTATCTTTGACGTAACTAAGCGTCAATGGTTAGCTGAAATTAAGGAACCTAACGATCAATACTTAGCTCCATCAGGTCAAGTTATTGATTCTCAATTATCAGAACATCAAGCTGAAGGTTTCTTAGAAGGATATGTTTTGACTGGTCGTCATGGTTTCTTTGCAAGTTATGAATCATTCTTGCGTGTAGTTGACTCTATGTTGACACAACACTTCAAGTGGTTACGTAAAGCAACTGAACAACCTTGGCGTACATCAATTCCATCATTGAATGTTATTGCTACATCTACTGTATTCCAACAAGATCACAATGGTTACACACACCAAGATCCTGGTATTTTAGGTCACTTAGCTGATAAGAAACCTGAATATATTCGTGAATACTTACCTTCAGATGCTAACTCATTATTGGCTGTATTCGACAAGACTATTAATGATCGCGATAAGATTAACTTGATTGTTGCTTCTAAGCACCCACGTCAACAATTCTACTCAGCTGCAGAAGCTAAGGAATTAGTTGATAAAGGTTTGAAGATTATTGATTGGGCTTCAACTGATAAGAATGCTGAACCAGACGTAGTTATCGCTGCTGCTGGTACAGAACCAAACTTAGAAGCTTTAGCTGCAATTTCTATCTTGCATGAAAAATTACCTGACTTGAAGATTCGCTTCATCAATGTTGTTGATATCTTGAAGTTACGTAGTCCTAAGGTAGATCCTCGTGGCTTAAGCGATGATGAATTTGATGCTTACTTTACAAAAGACAAGCCCGTTATCTTTGCTTTCCATGGTTATGAAGGTCTATTGCGTGACATCTTCTACTACCGTCACAATCATAACGTTGCTTTCCACGGCTATCGTGAAAATGGTGATATCACAACTCCATTCGATATGCGTGTGCTAAGCCAAATGGATCGCTTCGATCTTGTAAAATCTGTTGCACTTTCTCTTCCAGATGCTGACAAGTATGGTCAACTTGTTGCTGAAATGGATGCTAAAGTTGCTAAGCATCATCAATACATTCGTGATGAAGGTACTGATTTACCAGAAGTTGAAAACTGGGAATGGAAACCTCTTGATTAATAAATCAATTGAATAATTAAAAAGAGTCGAGATTAATTTCTCGGCTCTTCTTTTGTATTCTATTCAACTTTTGCTCCTAAACTATTCTTAAAATGTTCTAGAGCCCATTCTTGTCCATTATCTGTAAAAGTAGCTACTCCATCTTTTAGAATTGTTAATTGATAATTCAAATTGTAGCCACCAATTGCTGTATGTAAGACACAAATATCGGTACAAACTCCTACTAAATATAGATCTTTAATTTCTCTTTCACGCAAGAAATTATCTAGATTAGTATTTTGAAAGGCAGAGTAGCGATTCTTCGCAAATTGATATACCTTTTCGTCTGCTTGATGTTCTTGATACCATTCATCTAATTTTCCATACAACTTTTGTCCCCAAGTCCCTGCTATATTATGTGGTGGAAACAATTTATGTTCTGGGTGAAATACGTCATTTTCAAAATGTGTATCTGTTGGTAGAATTACATAATCACCATTGCTATAAAAATCTTGAGCTGTTTTAACAATGTAGTCTTCCAACTCTTGAGCCGGCTTACCACAAGTTAAAGCTCCCTTATCATCCACGAAATCATTAGTATAATCAATAATCAACAATGCCTTTGTCATTTATACCACTCTTTTCTTCGACTAGTTGTCTTTTCTACCTACTGTATCACTTTTAAATAATTTAGCAATATTAATTTTATTTTCTTGAATTAATTTTTGAAAACCTTTAAACTAAAGAAAATTACGCTAGAGGTGTGCAATTATGACAACATTTTATATTATCCGTCACGGACAAAGTGAAGCCAATGCTAAGGGAATTCTTCAAGGTAGCCAAATTGACACTCCACTAACTGAACTTGGACGCTCTCAAGCTCAAGTTACACTTTCCAAACTTGGAACTGACAATTTTGACGCTATCTATGCTAGTCCGCTTTTACGAGCTGCTCAAACTGCCACAATCATCGGTGGTAGCGATAAAACTATTACTTTTGACCCTCGCCTAAAAGAATATGATTATGGTACTTGGGATGGCGAAATTGAAGCTGATATTTGGCAAAAGTATCCCCAATATTTTGATGAACATCATAATTTACTTCCTAATTCTTGGGTGGATTCAAAAGGTGATACATATTTAGAAGTAAAATCACGTTTAGAATCTTTCTTCGATGAAGTTATCGCTCGACATCCTGATGACTCTGTACTAGTTGTTAGCCATGGTTTCACCATCAAATTAATCTTAGATTATATTCTCAATATCGGTAATCTAGTTAATATTAGCGAACCTACAAATGCTGGTATTACTAAGGTTAAAATGACTAAAGATACTAAAACTGTTATTTACTTCAATCGCTAAAAAATAAGGTACCATCTCCTTTTTTCTAGGAAATGGTACCTTTATTTTATTATTAAACTGTTCCTGGGCGTTTCTTCTTTTCAACTTTCTTACCCATTGCCATGTCGTCACTGTATCCCCATACCCAAGTTACTACAAAACTTACTACTAAAGCTAAAGCACTTGAGATTAAGAATGCATAGAAACTATTTAAATCACTAGGATGTTTCAAATCAAAGAATGAGGAGAATCCAATCAGAGATCCTGTAAATCCAAACATAGAACCGTGCATTAAACCTGTGACAAAACCACCTACAGCAGATCCGATTAAACCGGAAATAAATACTTTACGATAACGTAAGTTGATACCGTAGATAGCTGGTTCTGTAACCCCACAGAATGCGGAGATTGCTGCAGCGATACCTAATGACTTCATGTCATTCTTCTTGGACTTGATAGCTACTGCTAAAACAGCTGCACCTTGAGAAACCATTGTTACAGAAATAATAGCGTTCAAAGCACTTTCGCCAGAACCTGCAATTTGTTGAGCAACCAATGGCACAACGCCCCAGTGTAAACCGAAGATAACTAGTAATTGATAGAAACCACCAATTACCAAGCCGCCTACCCAACCGGAAGAATGTACTAACCAGTTAATGAAATCAGCAATACCGTTAGCTACACCTTGAATAATTGGCCCTGTAACAACTAAAGTAATTGTTGAAACAACTAATACTGTAATCAATGGATTGAAAATCATTTGTAAATAACTAGGAAGAACTTTCTTCAACCAATCACCTAGCTTTTTAGCCATCCATGCAGCTAAAATCATTGGGAAAATGGAGTATGTGTAGTTTAAGAATTGGAAGTTAATTCCAAAGATTGTAAACATACCTTTAAATGCTTTACCCCAAGTTACTAATTGTAGATATGTTAGTACCCCACCAATAACTGCGGCTACAATTGGATCGCCACCTAAACGCTTAGCTGCCGCAAATCCTACCAAGACTGGTAAGAAGTAGAAAGCAGAGTCTGCCATTGCACTAACTGTGATGTATGCTGTACTCTTGGCATCAAGTAATGCTCCTAATTGAGGTAAAGTTAATAATGCTAAAAGACCTTTAATAATACCAGATGCTGCGATTACCCCAACTACTGGACTCATGGAACCAGTAATAACACCAATTAAGTTACCAAATGCACGACTAACAGGATTTCTACCATCATCAACAGGAGCTGTATCTTCTGCTGGTGCGTCAGCTAGATTTGGCATCTTCTTCATAACTTCATCAAAAACATTAGTAACTTCATTTCCGATAACAACTTGATATTGACCAGATGCATGTAAAACATCAATTACTCCATCAGTATCTTTCAAGACATCATCATGAGCCTTACCTTCATCTTTTAAGTTGAAACGAAGACGAGTGATACAATGAACCAAGCTATTTACATTTTCTTGTCCACCGACATTATCAATAATTACATCTGCCAAAGCATCATAATCTAACTTGCCATTTTTCTTAGTAGCAGTTTTAACGTAGGCAGTTGCAACTTCTTTACCGGCTTCAACTTCACCTTCTTCAATATCAAGCCCTTCCAATTTATCGCTGGAGTTAGTTATAATTACCATGATTGTTGTTTCTAAGCCAGCTAGTTTAATATTTTCTAGGGACATTGTAGCTAATGCTTGACCTGCCTTAACTTCTTGTCCATCTTGAATGGCTAAATCAAAAGGTTCGCCGTTCAAGCCTACAGTATCGATACCCTGTACCAAAACTTCTAAACCTTCTTTAGTAGTAATACCTACCGCATGTTTAGAATCGGCTACCATAGTTATCTTACCTGAAACTGGTGCAACAACTTGTTCACTAACGGGTTCTAAACCAAAGCCTTCTCCCATCATACCTGTGGAGAAAACTTCATCATTAGTTGCACTAAGCGCTAATACTTTACCTGCTGCTGGAGAAACAATTTTTACTTTCTTAGCCATATTTTTCCCTCCTGTAAACCTTTTCTTTTTCTTTTCGTAATCATAGTATCACTTGTATATACAAGTTGTCAATAAAAGCATGAAATTGTTTACAAACATTTTTAAATTAATATATTCAACAAAATTGTCGTATTAATATATTGTATATACATCTATTAATTGTTATAATGATTTTGAAATTTACTTAACTTAATTGGAGGGATGCAAATTGGTTCAAAGTAAACATTATATGATTGCGCAAGACATCGCTTCAAAAATTAAATATCATCAATATAAAGAAGGAGATTATCTCCCAAGTGAACATCAACTCTGTGAACTTTATGGAACTTCTCGCGAAACTATTCGTAAAGCTCTCAATCATTTAACCGAATTAGGACTTATTCAAAAAATACGTGGTAAAGGTTCTGTCGTTTTGGATATTCAAAAATTTACTTTCCCTATCTCCGGTATTACAAGTTTCAAGGAATTAAATAAATCTTTGAATATGCATGCTAAAACAACTGTATTAAAACAAGCTAATACACTAGCTCCTAAAAGATTTATGGATATTAATATTGATAATCAACAGGCTATTTTCGTTGAACGTCTTCGTACAATCGATGACCTACCTGTAGTGTTAGATCAAGATTATCTACTTTCACCTCCAGTTTTTTCTTTGCCAGCTGGTGTAGCTGAAAATTCTATTTATGAATATTTAGAAAAAGAATTACATTTAGAAATATCTTATGCTACTAAAGCTATTACTGTTGAAAAAGCCGCAGATGATATCGCTGAAAAGTTGCAATTAGATGATGATAAACTTGTTGTCATTGTTCGAAGCCTTTCTTATTTAGATGACACTACTCTATTCCAACTAACATCTTCTTATCATCGTCCTGATAAATTTAAATTTATTGATTTTGCCCGTAGAAAAAAAATCTAAGAAAAGAGGTTGCTAAATATGACAAAACTAGGTCAAAAAGTAATTTATCAAATTTATCCTAAGTCATTTTATGATTCTAATAATGATGGTTTTGGAGATTTGAAAGGAATTATTGCTAAGATTGACTATTTGAAGAAACTTAATATTGATATGATTTGGTTCAATCCCTTTTATGTATCTCCTCAAAATGATAATGGATATGACATTGCTGATTACTATAAGATAGATAAACGTTTTGGTACTATGGAAGATTTTGAAGAAATGGTAGCTAAACTAAAAGAAGCTAACATTGGTGTAATGTTGGATATGGTATTAAATCATTGCTCCACTGAACATGAATGGTTCCAAAAAGCTTTGGCTGGCGATAAAAAGTACCAAAAATATTTCTATCTTCGTCCAGCTAAAGCTGATGGCTCTTTACCTACCAATTGGCAATCTAAATTTGGTGGTCCTGCATGGGAAAAATTTGGTGATACAGATCTATACTATCTTCATTTATATGATAAAACTCAAGCAGATTTAGACTGGCATAATCCAGATGTACGTGCTGAAGCTGCTAAAATCGTCAACTTCTGGAAAGAAAAAGGTGTTGCTGGATTTAGATTCGACGTACTTAATGTAATTGGAAAAGATGAAGTATTGGTAGATTCTGTAGATCCAGATCATGAAAAACCTCTATATACTGATACTCCAATTGTCCATAAATATATCAAGGAGCTTAATCGCAATACTTTTGGAACAGATCCTGAGATTGTAACGGTTGGGGAAATGTCATCAACAACTATTCCTAACTCCATTGAATATACAAATCCAGACGAACATGAGCTATCTATGGTATTTACTTTCCATCATTTAAAAGTAGACTACGATAATGGCGAAAAATGGAGTAAAATTCCCTTTAACTTCATGGAATTAAAATCCTTATTATCTACTTGGCAAACAGAAATGGATAAAGGCAATGGTTGGAACGCATTATTCTGGAACAACCACGATCAACCTTGGGCCTTGAACCGTTTTGGTGATCCTGTAAATTACCGTGAAAAATCAGCTGAAATGCTAGCTACTTCACTTCATTTACTTCGTGGCACCCCTTATATCTATATGGGTGAAGAATTAGGCATGATGGATCCTCATTATAAATCCATTGACGATTATGTTGATGTAGAAGCTTTAAATGGATACCAAATGTTACTTGATAAGGGTGTAGATAAAGATCGTGCTTTTGAAATTGTTGTTTCTAAATCACGTGATAATTCTCGTGTTCCTATGCATTGGGATGATAGTAAATACGCTGGCTTTAGTAATGTAAAACCTTGGCTAATGCCTACTGATCAAGATGAAATTAACGTAGAAAAGGAATTAGCTAGTGGAGAAATCTTTAATCATTATCAAAAATTGATCAATTTAAGAAAAACAGAGCCTCTTGTCTATGCTGGACATTTTAAGGAATTATTACCAGATAATAAGCAAGTCTTTGCTTATGAACGTTATTTAGATGATTCTAATGAAAAATTAGTTGTCTTTAACAACTTCTATAGCAATGAAGTTACCGTTGATTTGCCAGCTGAATATCAAGATAAGGACTGCACAACGCTTGTCAATAATTACCAAAATAAGATTCAAAAGACTTCAAAACAAATTACACTACAACCTTATGAATCTTTAGCAATTAAAATTTAAGCACATAAAAAATAGCATTTATTACGGCATCTCTACCGTGATAAATGCTATTTCTTTACTAAAATTCGTTTATGTTGTGACCAAATTACTAGAATGAAATTAAATCCTAACATCAAAGCTGTGAATAAAAAGACTGCTTGATAACCAAACAAACTAGATACGAATGATCCTAGCAATGGTCCAATTACCCCACCACTAGCTTGGAAAGATTGATTATAACTAAATATTCTACCAAATGCTGCTGGTGGTACATCAACTGATAAAATTGTCTGTACAGCTGGCAATAAAGCTGCATCCGCAATTCCTATGAAGAAACGTAACACAGCTAATAGCCATGGCGATGTTACCAAAGACATTGGGACAAATAATAGTACTTCTACAACTAATCCCGTTATCAACACTTTTTCTGGCCCTATTTCGTCTATCTTGTGTCCTAATTTATTTGCGACTAATAACGTTCCAAAACCTGGAGCTGCCGCAACAACCCCACTAACTAGAGAAATATTACCTTGTCCATGCATCAACCTTTTAACTAACAAACTAATAATTGGTGAAATTGACATCAAAGAAGCATTGATAATCAAAGTCGTTATAAACATTGAAATTATCAATTTAGTATTTGAAATTTGAGAAAAGATTTCTTTCATAGGCTTCATTTCACGCTTAGCTACTGGCTTAAAGTGTTCTTTGGTGTTTACCCAGGTTAAGAAAAATGCCACTAACATCATAAAACCTGTAATAAAGAATGGTACTCGATAGCCAAATGATCCAGCAATTGCGCCACCAAAAATAGGTCCTAGTAGATTTCCAGAAACACTAGCCGTCATCATATTTGCCATTGCGGATCCTGTTTTAGCACGTGGAGTTTCCCCAGCAATAAATGCAGTCGCATTATTTATATAACCAGAGAATGCTCCTTGTAAGAAACGAAGGAAAATAATCACCCAAACACCTTGAGCTAATCCTGTTAGGAAAATCGTAAAAGCCATAACACCTGAAGCACGCATACACATTAATTTACGACCCTTACGATCTGCCAAACTTCCCCAATATGGTGACACAATTGCTTGCGATAAATATGTCATCGAAAAAGCTAAACCAGAATATAAATTTAATTGCCAAGTCGAAAAATTACCCAAAGTTTCCATGAACAGTGGCATAAATGGCATAGTCATGGAAAATCCTAGTCCAGTAATAAAACAGCCTAACCATAATGATATAAATGTTCTCTTCCAAGTTTTAGGGTATTCATTAACTTTCACCTGCACGTCATCTCCAATGCTACTCTCTTATGTTTTACTCAATATGGTTATCATTATACACCGATTTCTTAACTATTCTTTAAAAATTTTCACCCATACAAAAAAATGATGAACAACTCGTGTCCATCATTTTATTTACTGTAATTTCTTCAGTTCTTTACTATTTCTTCTAATTCTATTGAAGTCACTTAAGCATAATGTAATTTCAAATGCAGCGATAACCGCAATCATAGTGTCATAACCATGTTGAAGCATTCTGATACATATCAATCCAAATATCATTTGAATTATAATTGTTACTCTTCTATACTTAATATCCTTTTTTAAAATTTCGATCTTTTCCTGATTGTTCATATATGTCATTCCTTTATACAATAAAGCGTCTAACTATCCTATAGTTAATTTTAACATATCTTAACCGATTAAATTATTAAAGTAAATTAAAAAGAACGAGCAGATTAAAAATCCACTCGTTCAAAAATTAATTACACACCATACAATAAATCATGTGCCAACTTAGCTTGTGTAACACCAAAGCGACTTAGATATCCATATGGATCAACATGGTCTCCCCAGATGTTCTTTGTTACCCAGTAATGACTCTTGATACCTCTAGTTCCAGCACCACCTGCATCTAATGTCAAAGGTATACCGTACTTACCAGCCATATCACGAGCTAATCTGACATATGTTACATAGTCTTGCCAGAATTGACCAGAATTGTATGTTCTACCAAGTTCAATTTGAACTGGAGCATTGTGATTAGCAACTCTACCAGCACCCCAAGATACCTGTCCAGGTCTACCAACTTGGTAAACTTTACCACCATCACCAACAACAAATGTTACATATGCCTCATTTGTATCTACTGTATCATGGAAGTATCTGGCATTAGCAGCAGCACCTGACTCTACACCAACGTCATGCAAAATAATGTAGTTGTTAGCAGCTGTTTCATCATCGCCCTTACCTGCTGGCAATGCATATCTGTAGTCAATGGAGTAGTTCAAAATTTGTTTACCATTACCATCAAAATTATAACTAACACCATTAATTACAGCACTACCTGTTTGTAATTGACCATTTTGTTGATTGTAGTAATACCAGTCATTACCTGACATTAACCATCCTTTGTACATTGCACCACTATATTGATCAAATAGGTACCAATGTCCATCTATATTTTGTTTACCATATTGCATTTGACCATTTGAGGCATAGTACACTGTTTTATTTTGGCCATATGGGGTCAAATCTTGGAAACCTGTTTGCATGGATCCATTAACTTTATCAAATAAGTACCAATGTCCGTCAATATTTTGTTGACCATATTGCATTTGTGCATTATTTGGACTGTAGTATACTTTGCGGCCATCTTTTAATGTTTGGAAACCAATTAATACATGGTTATTGTTATCAAACAAATACCAGTTTCCAGCAATATTAGCTTCACCTTGTAAGTGCTCTAGTACACCAGCAACATTAAATACATATTCAACATTGTTAATCTTGTACTTCATATTCTTAGCAACTAAACCTTCACTAGTTACATAAGATAAAGTATGATTTGTTTTATCAAAAACTAATGTACCCTTTCTCATTGCACCAGTTGTTGTATCGAAGTAATAATTCTTACCATTAATTACTTGATTACCATACAACATTTGACCATAGTTACTTTTTGCTTCACTGTAGTAAACTGTACGCTTCCCACCATCTAAATCATGGAAACCTACTTGCATTACACCTTTACTATCAAATAGATACATATGATTATCTATTTTCTTTTCACCAGTTGCTACTGTTCCTTGCACTTTGTCGAAATAGTAAGTCTTTCCACTTATAGTTTGGAAGCCATATAACATTTGGCCTAATTTAGCTTTGTCTTCACTATAATATACTGTCTTATTTTGGTCTGTTAAATAAGTAAAACCAACAGACATCTTACCCGTTACTTTATCAAAATTGTACCAATGTCCACTGATGTTTTGTTGACCATATTGCATTTGGCCATTTGATGCATAATATACTGTCTTATCTTGATCATTTATGTAAACAAATCCTGTTTGCATTGAACCATCTTTAGCAAAATAGTACCAATGTCCATTTATATTTCTTTGACCTGTTTGCATAACTCCTTGATTATCAAATAAATAATTTTTACCACCAATATTCTTTTGACCTGTAGCTATTGCTCCTGTTACTTTATCAAAATAATATTCATTATTATTTATTTTTTGCCAACCATATTGCATTTGACCTAATGTATCTTTTGCTTCACTATAGTAAACTTTTTTATTTTGATCTGTTAAATATGTGAAACCAATAGACATTTTACCAGTCATCCTATCAAAGTTGTACCAATGTCCATTTATATTTTGTTGTCCATAAAGCATCCAACCATCTTTATTATAGTAAACAGTCTTATCCTGACCATATGCCTTTAGATTTTGGAAACCACGTTGCATTGCTCCCTTATTATCGAACAAGTACCAATGGTTATTAATATTCTTTTGACCTGTAGTCATTGCTCCTGTTACTTTATCAAAGTAACGTGTTGCATTATCTACCCATTGCCAACCGTATTGCATTTTTCCGTTAGAGTCATAATGAACAGTCTTATTTTGATAATCTATTCTTTGAAAACCAGTTTGCATTACACCTTGGTTATCAAACAAGTACCAACTACCATCAATATTTCTTTGTCCTGTAGTCATTGCACCATTGAAGGTATCAAAATAATATTTATTATTATTTATACTTTGCCAGCCATATTGCATTTGTGCATTACTTGGTGCATAATATACTACTTTGTTTTGATCCTTAATTTCTTGAAAGCCTGTTAAGTTCTTACCAGTATTATTATCTACTAAATACCAGTTACCATTAACGTTCTTTTGACTAGCATTATTAGCAGTATTTACTGGTGTTTCTACTTTAGGTTTTTCACTCTTTTGTGCAGCTGAGCTTTGAGTTGTATTACTCTGTTCATTATTGTTAGCCACTTGAGTACTTTGAGCATTTTGATTTTGTTCAGAAGTAGCTACTGATGCTGCAGCTGCTTGCTTATTATCTTGATTACTGCTTATAGTAGCTGTTTTTGAACTACTTTGTTTTGTTGTTACAGTTGCGGTTTGAGCAGTGTTACTTTCATTTGTATTGTTCGTTGCTTTTTCTACTTGATTTGTAGTTTGTGTGGAAGTTGCCGTTGTACTTGTCGTATCTACCTTAGTAACTTGCTCTGTTGAATTTTGAGAAACTGTATCAGCTTTAGCAGTGTTACCACCCATCGCCATTATACCTGTTAAAGCTACTGTTGCTAGCATCGCAAAGACCCAATTTTTTCCTGCTTTATACATTTTATAATGCGTTTTTTGTTCCATTTTATAACCCCACTTTTAATATAATACGCACTAATTATAACACTATATTTTATCAAATTTAAGATTTTCTAAAGCAATTATTCTATTTCAATCCTTGCGCCATTTCTATCAACTTCAAGTAAGCGAAATTCATCATTTAAGCCTGATTCTTGAGCAACTTTTATAAATTCATCAACCTTGTCTTTTTCAATTAACGTCATTGTTGTAGGACCGGCTCCACTTAAATATGTAGCAAAAGCCCCTACTCCATGTCCCAAATGTCTTAACTTTAAGAAATGTGGAACTAATTTATCACGATATGGTTCGTGTAAGAGGTCTGCTTCCATCAATTTTCCCATATCTTTTTTATTTCCTGATACAATCTTAGCCACCAAAGCATTGCCAATCGTATTAGCTCTAACCGCATCTTTAAAATCTAAATTTGCTGGTAATACTCCTCTACTCTTTTTAGTAGCTAACCAATAATCAGGAATATACGCTAACAAGCTTACATCTGGAAAACTTATTTTTTCATACATTATCTCTCCATCTAAATATGTAGCAACGACAAAATCACCTAGTATAGCTGGTGCAACATTATCTGGGTGTCCTTCAATTTCAGTCGCTCTTTGAACTAATTCTTGCTTTGACAGATTTAAGTTTCCAAAATGATTTGCTAACATCAAACCTGCAACAATGGCAGAAGAACTACTTCCTAGACCTCGTGTTAGTGGAATATCAGACTCTACTTTTACTGTTAATGGTTGTAGATCTGGTACTAATTCTAAAGCTGTCTTTACAATTAAATTTTCTTCATCATGTGGGATTTTTTCACCTAAATTATGATCAACATACCAAGTATCTACATTTTCTTCTACAACCGTCACTGTTAAATAACTAGTTACAGCTAAACCTAAGGAGTCAAATCCTGGCCCAATATTAGCACTAGTAGCTGGTACAATAATTTTTACGCTCACCTTACTACCCCTTTTCTAAAACTTTATATGCTGCTAAAAGTTCTACGTCTGTTGCTTGCTTAAGACCTTCTTCAATCTTTAACAATTGAGCTTCTGTCATTGCATGAGTAACAATTGAGATTTTGGCAAAATCTTTATCATCTTCTGTTTGTGTAATTAATTTGAAACTAGCTCCTACATTTGTGAACAACTCTGTTAATTTCAACATCTCCCCTGTCTTATCTGGAACAATTAGTGAAATATAATATGGATTCTTCACTTCGTCTGGAGTTGCTAACTTAACCTCATGTGAATAGTCATTAAAACTATTACCTGTTATTCCCATTACAATATTTTTAGTTACACTAATAATGTCACTTAACACACTATTAGCGGTTGGAAGTTCACCTGCACCTGGACCATAAAACATTGTTTCACCAACTGCAACACCTGTAACAAAAACAGCATTATTTTCATTAATAACAGTTGCTAATGGATGTGTTTGAGGTACCAATACAGGTCCAACTGATACAGTAATATGATTATTAACCTTTTCTGCTACACCTAAGAGCTTAATATTGTATCCTAAACGTTTAGCTTCCTTGATATCTGATAATTGAATTTTAGAAATTCCTTCAATCTTTACATTATCTAAAGTTATATCTTTTCCAAAAGCAAATTGTGTCAAAATTATCATCTTATATGCAGCATCGATTCCTTCAACATCATTAGTTGGATCAGCTTCTGCAAAACCTAATTCTTGTGCATCTTTTAAAGCTTCTTCATAAGCAACATTATTTTGATTCATTTGTGTCAAAATATAGTTTGTCGTTCCGTTAACAATTCCCTTAACTGATACAATTTGATCGGCTGCAAATGAATTAACAATTGTTCGTAAAATTGGAATTCCCCCAGCTACACTGGCTTCATAAAAAAGATCACATCGTTTTTCCTTAGCTAATTTTGTAAGTTCTGGGCCATATGTCGCAATCAAATCTTTATTTGCTGTAACTACATGCTTACCAGCTTCTAAAAGTAGCTTAATATATTCACGTGCTTTTTCTACTGTTCCCATTACTTCTACTACCATTTGAATTGAATCGTCATTGATTAACATTTCAAAATCATCAGTTAAGGTTACCCCATCTAAATCAACTGTCCTTTTCTTAGTCATATCACGTACAACTACCGTTTTCACCTTTAACTTTCTGCCAGTAATGCTTGAGATTTTATCTGCGTGACTTTGTAAAATCCTAACAACACCACTACCTACTGTACCTAAACCTAAAATACCGATATTGATAGTTTCCATAAAGAGAACCTCCTTGCTAATTATTATAATAATCTTATCAAATTTTAATTATTATTGAAAGATACTGTTTTCATATTTAATATATTTTTTGATATTTTTTCGTTATAATTAGTATCATCAATAATATTTTTAGAAAAGATGATTCATTTGGAAAATAAAAATACAACATTTAAACAAACTCCACTTCAAAAAACTTATTTTGCACTAGGAACTAGAATTAATCTAACTATCTTTGGTTGCGAAAATCCTGCTATTTTAGATAAAACATACGAATTAATAAAATATTATGAAGATACTCTGACTGTTAACCGTGATGAATCTGAAGTTATGTCAATTAATCACGCTGCTGGCAAGTATTCTGTCAGAGTAAGCGAAGCAACCTATAAACTTGTTAAACGTTCAGTCCAAGTTAGTCAGAAATATCTTGGCTTCAACTCTTTAATCGGTCCTCTTGTTAAACTTTGGGGAATTGGCTTTGATAATGCTAATGTACCTGAAGATAACGATATTAAGTCAACTTTAAATTTAATTGATCCTCAAAAAATTATTCTAGATGATAATGAAATGACGGTCTTCCTACAAGATGATGGAATGGAACTAGATTTAGGTGGAATTGCTAAGGGATATATTGCTGATAGAATTAAAGATTTTTGGCATGCCTTTGATATTAGTTCAGGTATTATCGACTTAGGTGGAAATCTATTACTAGTCGGTCCTCAGCCTAAACATGATGATGCACTCTGGCGAATTGGTGTACAAAATCCACATGATGCTCGTGGTAGTGCAATTGGTGTAGTTGTGACATCTGAATGTTCTATTGTAACTAGTGGAATTTATGAACGTCATTTAGAAGTTGATGGTAAAAGTTATCATCATATTTTAGACTCTAAGACTGGTTATCCTAAACAAAATAATCTAGCAAGTGTTACAGTGTTCTCTAAATACTCAATTGATGGAGAAATTGAAACTACTAATCTCTTCTTTGCTGGCGAACCAGTTAAAGATTGGGGTAAAGACAATCCTAACTTATTAGGAGCTGTATTTGTAACTACTGATAATAAGATATATTTGAGTAAGTTTACTCCTAATGATTTCCATTTACTCTCCGATGAATTCGAAGTTATTCAACATTAAATTTAATTGAGCCTCCCTAATGTTTTTGTTAAAATAAACTTAACAAAATTTCATTAAGGAGGCTTTTTTATGGCAACTTTGTATCGTAGTACACGCGACGCTTCAGCTAATAGCATTTCTTCATCTCAAGCCGTTCTTCAGGGGATTAGTCCAGATGGTGGTTTATTTGTTCCGGTTAATTTTCCTAAATTAGATCTAGATTTATCACAATTACCATCTCTATCCTATCAAGAATTAGCTTATAAAATTCTCCAACCTTTTTTCAGTGACTTTACCGAAGATGAATTACGTTCATGCATCAACTCTGCTTATGGCAGTAATTTTACTAGTAAAGAGATTACCCCAGTTTCCTATCATGCTGGCAATATTTACCTTGAACTATTTCATGGTCCTACAATTGCTTTTAAGGATGTTGCTCTCCAATTACTCCCTTATCTACTAATAACATCCGCTAAGAAAAATAATTCTAATCTGAAGAACGTCATCTTAACTGCTACTTCGGGCGATACAGGTAAAGCTGCCATGGCGGGATTCGCAGATGTAGAAAATACACAAATTATTGTCTTCTATCCTAAATACGGCGTTAGTCCTATTCAAGAAAAACAAATGCTTACACAAACTGGAAAAAATGTCTATGTGGTTGGTATTACTGGTAATTTCGACAATGCTCAAACAAATGTTAAGCAGATTTTTAATAATTCTACTTTAACTGATGAACTATTAAAAAGCGGCTATCAATTTTCATCAGCTAACTCTATTAATATTGGTAGATTATTACCACAAATTGTTTATTACTTCTATGCCTATGGACGATTATTAGCTGATAGTAAAATTAAATTAGGTGACAAGATTAATTTCAGTGTTCCGACTGGTAACTTTGGTGATATTTTAGCTGGTTTCTTCGCTAAAAAGCTTGGCTTACCTATTAACAAGCTACTATGTGCATCAAATGAAAATAATGTCTTAACTGAATTTTTCAAAACTGGTACATATAATAAGAAACGTGATTTCAAAGTTACAAACTCTCCTTCAATGGATATTCTTGTATCTAGTAATTTGGAACGCTTACTATTCTACGCTACAAATGGAAATGCAACTCTAGTAGCTAAGTGGATGGATCAACTTGAAAAAGAAGGTAAATATACCGTTGACTCAGATACACTTAAATTTCTTCAAGCATATTTCTACGCTGGTTCGGCAAGTCAAACTGATACTAAAAATGAAATTAAACAAGTTTTCACTGAGAGTAATTATGCTATTGACCCTCATACAGCTGTTGCTTCCTTTGTTACTCGAGAATATAAAGAATCAACTAATGATCTTTGTCCAACAGTTACAGTATCTACGGCAAGTCCATATAAATTCCCACAAACAGTTCTAGCTGCTTTAGGAGTAGATAATGCGACTGGTGATTTAGATGACGTTAAAAAATTAGTTAATTTAATTAAGCTACCTCTACCTAAGACGGTCGATAATCTATTTGAAGCTAAACAGTTACATGATACTGTTATTGAACCTGATGAGATGGAAAAATATGTTAAAGAATTACTGATTTAATACTATTTTTACTGGTCTAATATTACTAATACTTTACAAAAATTAAACTTTAAGGATACATCTTGTGTTGTGTCCTTTTTTTATTCAAAATACATTTTCAATAGTTTATAATGAAAACTAGAATAAAAAATAAGGAGAGCAAATCATGACCGAAAAAAAGAAAACAATTTCTGATAATTCGTTAATAAAACAAGCCTACATAGCCTCAGGGATTGCATTACTTTCCTTAGGGGCTGGAACTGCGGTTAATTCCAATCATGTAAAAGCTGATACAACTGAAACTACTCAAAATAACAATACAAACACTAATAATCAAGTAACTAATAATACTCAAACAACTACTACTAATTCTGTTAATGCTACATCTGCTCAAAACAATAACAGCACTACTAATACAGCAAGAAATAATACACAAAACACTACTAATAATTCTCAAAGTAATACTTTAGTAATTCAAAGCAATAATACTAGCAATACTGATTATAGCTATAGTGGTGAAATCAAACATGATGTTTCATCTAATAGTCAAGCTGCTGCTACTAATGCTACAAATGTTCAAGGTGCAACTGATACTAATGAAAATATTTCATATGATACAAATCTAACAAACACCCCTGCTAGTGTTAATAATTTTGTTAACCAAGTTGGTAGTGCTGCTGTGAAAGTTGCTAATGAATATGGTGTTTATGCTTCTGTAATGATGGCTCAAGCTGGATTGGAAAGTGCTTGGGGACAAAGTTCTCTTTCTAGAAATGCTCATAATCTTTTTGGTGTTAAATATAGAGGAACTGGTAACTATGTTGTTATGCCTACCCTTGAATACTATGGCGGAGCATACCATACTGTAAATGCTCGTTTCCAAAAGTATGATAGTTACTATGATTCTTTAGTCGGGTATGCACAACTTATTAAGAGTAACTTTTATTTGTCTACTAAAGCAAATTCTTCTACATATCAACAAGCAGCCAATAATCTTCGTAACGGCAAATGGGGATCATACGCAACTGATCCGGGTTATGCCAATAAATTAATTAACCTAATTAATTCCTATGGCTTTTATAAATTTGACTACAATCAAAATTCTGCTCAAGAAAAATATATAAACGGTCACTGGTATTTATATAAAAACAATCAAAAACAGACAGGATTACAACATCTTTCTGCAGGAAATAAAGTAGTGTATTATAACGCTCAAGGGCAGATGGTATATGGTCAGCAAAACATTAATGGTCATTGGTATTACTTTGATGATGTTACAGGAGCAATGCAAAAAGGTATGAAGTACATTGCTAACCAGAAGAAGAATGTCCATTACGACTCCCAAGGTCGTATGCAATACGGCGAGCAAAATATTAATGGACAATGGTACTTATTTGATAATGTAACTGGGGCAATGAAATATGGATGGCAAAAACTTGCCAAAGGTAATAGAACTGTTTTTTATGACAACAATGGTAAAATGATTCATGGCCAGTATAATATTAAAGGCAATTGGTATTACTTTGATGATGTAGATGGTCATCAATTAGTTTCTCAATTCAAATGGATACCTAATCAAAGCAAGACCGTTTACTATAATAGTCAAGGAAAAATGTTATATGGTACTCACCTTATTAATGGAAAAATCTATCACTTTGATAAAGTAACCGGTGCAATGAGGGCTAATACTTTCTACTATAGTGATGAAACTAGAGGAATTCAATATTATAATTCAAAGGGACAACTTGTTCTTGGAGAAGCTCACATTGGAGATAACTGGTACTTATTTGATAAGAATAACGGTAATATGAAGACTGGTTTCCAAAATCTAGCTGCATATGGTCACAATAAGACTGTTTACTATAACTCTCGTGGTCAAATGTTATATGGTCAACAACGAATTAACAACAAATGGTATCTTTTTGACTCGATTACTGGTGCTATGAAATACGGGTTCCAAAACATTAAAGACCAGAATAAAACTGTTTATTATGATAACAAGGGACAGATGCTATATGGATTGCAAAAGATAAATGGTCATAGTTACTACTTCGATACAACTACTGGTGCGATGAAAACTGGTTGGTTATATATTCCAAACACAAAGAAACTATATTATTTCGACCATAATGGGCAATCTACTACAGGCACAAAAACTATCTCTAATAAACAATATCAATTTGATATTGCTGGACGTTTAATAGACAAAGCCGGTCAATATTCACTTGATGGTAATTGGTATCTACTCGATAAAGATAGTTCTGTATTAACTGGCTGGCAATATATTAAAGACCAAAATAAAACTGTTTACTATGACCCAACAACAGGTATCATGAAACATGGTCAAGCAAATATTAATGGACATTGGTATTTATTTGACAATGTAACTGGTGCTATGAAGACTGGCTGGCAATATATTAAGGATCAAAATAAAACTGTTTATTATAATTCTCGTGGTCAAATGTTGTATGGTACTCAATTAATTGATGGCAAACGTTACTACTTTGATAAGCATGATGGTTCATTGAAATAAAAAAGAAGTGAAGAATATGAAAAAATAAATTTCATATTACTTCACTTCTTTTATTTT
>NZ_JANFQI010000048.1:0-217 GCF_024436335.1 Ligilactobacillus sp. MP3 | reverse complement strand
GTGGGTGACAATGGAGATACCACAATTACCTACCCAGACAAGTCAGTCGACACTATCACAGGTGACAAGCTGGTTGAAGAAAAGACTAGTTCTGAAAAGCTGGACCCAACGGTTAAAGCCAAGACCAAGGTTGATGATAAAACGAAGCTGACTGATGACGAAAAGAAAGAAGTCGAAGACAACATTCGTGATAACAACCCTGGCTTACCAGAAGGAA
>NZ_JANFQI010000047.1:0-220 GCF_024436335.1 Ligilactobacillus sp. MP3 | reverse complement strand
TAGATTACCTTTTTCATCTCGGTACTCTATTGTTCTTGTTACCACGTTGTCTCTAGTAACTGTTTCATGTTTATGCTTCAAATGAATTGTTACCACGTTACTTTCATCGGTACCATTTTCTGGGAAGGTGTAATCCGTTGGATTTCCTGCTACTTCCTCATAATTTTCTGGTACTTCTGGGGTAACCTTTACGGTTTCTCCTGTCTTGCCAGATATATCG
>NZ_JANFQI010000046.1:0-227 GCF_024436335.1 Ligilactobacillus sp. MP3 | reverse complement strand
TTGGTGAATCAAAGCCTGTCAAAAGTCTATCAACCACAATAACAATATCTAATTGCTGGCTTGGAGCTTGATACTGCTTAGATTTTCGTGCAAGTCTATCGTTAACATTTCGGTTATAAGCATCAATTTGCCCCATCTCAAAGTTAGTCCCAAACATTGCATTGTAATCTTTGAGTGAATCTTTCATGTCATCTTGGTTATCCTTTGAATTATTCTCATTTTGCGAG
>NZ_JANFQI010000045.1:0-233 GCF_024436335.1 Ligilactobacillus sp. MP3 | reverse complement strand
ATGGAGCGGACCATTACTAATCGATCGAGGACTTAACCAAGTAAAGAAAACGTGAGTTTTCGGTAAAAGAAGTAAATGATATTTAGTTTTGAGAGAATAAAATCTCAAGTAAATAGTGCGGTGATGATGGCACGAAGGATACACCTGTTCCCATTCCGAACACAGAAGTTAAGTTTCGTAACGCCGAGAGTAGTTAGAGGAACGCCTCTTGCGAGGGTAGGAAGTCGCCGTGC
>NZ_JANFQI010000044.1:0-233 GCF_024436335.1 Ligilactobacillus sp. MP3 | reverse complement strand
ATGGAGCGGACCATTACTAATCGATCGAGGACTTAACCAAGTAAAGAAAACGTGAGTTTTCGGTGAAAGAGATAAATGATATCTAGTTTTGAGAGAATAAAATCTCAAGTAAATAGTGCGGTGATGATGGCACGAAGGATACACCTGTTCCCATTCCGAACACAGAAGTTAAGCTTCGTAACGCCGAGAGTAGTTAGAGGAACGCCTCTTGCGAGGGTAGGAAGTCGCCGTGC
>NZ_JANFQI010000043.1:0-235 GCF_024436335.1 Ligilactobacillus sp. MP3 | reverse complement strand
ATTTGATAACTTTCGTTATCAATGGAGCCTAGCGGGATCGAACCGCTGACCTCCTGCGTGCAAAGCAGGCGCTCTCCCAGCTGAGCTAAGGCCCCATAAGAAAATTATGAAATTTTCATAAAAGAATGGGCCTAAATGGACTCGAACCATCGACCTCACGCTTATCAGGCGTGCGCTCTAAACCAGCTGAGCTATAGGCCCATAAGCCATTCTTTAACAGAGAGTAAATCTCTGG
>NZ_JANFQI010000042.1:0-261 GCF_024436335.1 Ligilactobacillus sp. MP3 | reverse complement strand
CAGGAGACAAAGTGGTAGAAGGCAAGAGCGACGCAAAGAGCGACGCAGACAAGAACGAACCAAAGGAACCAGGCGACAAGGTAAAAGTAGACGATCCAAACAAGCTAACAGATAGTGAAAAATCCGAAGTAGTCAAAGCAGTCGAAGACGCAAACAAGGATGAAAATGGTAAGTCAACCTTACCAGAAGGAAGCAAGGTAACCGTAGGTGACAATGGCGACGTAACAGTAACCTACCCAGATGGCTCCAAGGATACAATTC
>NZ_JANFQI010000041.1:0-281 GCF_024436335.1 Ligilactobacillus sp. MP3 | reverse complement strand
CTAGATACCAAGAGTCAAAGTCTAACGTTCACTCAACCAGGCAAAAAAGATCTAGTAACAGGCAAAGAAACTTGGAGCACAGATGTTCCAAGTCAAAGCTTCGATGAAGTGAAGACACAAGAAAAAGTAGGCTACACTCCAGATAAAGCTGTTGTTCCAAGTGAAACAGTAATATTTGATACTAAAGATTACACAGAAACTGTAGTATATAAGGCAAATGAACAAACCGGTCGAGTAGTATATGTGGATGATGACAACGGTGGACAAGAAGTCAAGCAAGG
>NZ_JANFQI010000040.1:0-301 GCF_024436335.1 Ligilactobacillus sp. MP3 | reverse complement strand
TTCTTAACTTCTGGTGTTTCTGGGTTCTTTGCGTAGATATATACTACGTGCTTTGTTCCTTCTTCAACTTTTCCTGTTGCGTCAGCTGAGAATTCTCCCATACGTTTAAAGGTATAACCATCGAATGACTGTTGCTTTGTTTCATAGCTTGAGCCAATTTCCCCATCTTTAACTACATCTGATGTTGCTTCTAAAACTGTACCATCTTCTGCTAAGTATGTTACGTCTACATTACCCTTCTTAACTTCTGGGGTTACATCTTTTTCATATACGTAAATTACGTGTTTTGTACCTTCTGCCA